>JANXMD010000478.1 GCA_025354845.1 Verrucomicrobiota bacterium
GGCCCGGGCGGTGGCCGGAAGGTCATCCATCCTGGCCAAGAGTCGCAGCATGGACTGTCCGGCGTTGACGGCAAAGGTCGGGGAATCCAGAAGGGCGTTCCAAGCCCGCACGGCTGCGTCGTTTCGACCGCTTCGCTCGGCGGCGAGTGCGACGAAGAACAGGCGGCGCGGATCGCCACCTGCTGCGGCGATGGCGTTGTTGAAATGCGCGGCGGCATCGTTCGTTCGCCCGGTCTGTGCCGCCGTGAGCGCTTGGAACGTGTACCGCAGCATGGGATCGGTATTGGATTTCTCCGTGGCAGCCAGTTCGGTCTCAATTTCGTCCCATCGACGAAGATTAGCCAACGCCTGCAATCGCCGTTCCAGGGCTGCCAGGTTGGTCTGGGCCGCCGCGAGGGGAAGCAGCGACAGCGCGTCCTGATCAGCCCCGTGGGTCGATAGCCACTCCGCAACCTGTACCCGATCCCCGATCGATGTCATGGAGCCGGCGGCGTCCACCCGCGCTCGGATCCGGTTGGTGCGAGTGGCGGGCTGGGTGTACCAGAGCAGGTCGTCAATCAACAGAATCGCCGAAATGGACGGGTTCGCCCGTTTCTTCAGCAAGGAGGCCAGGACGGCCTTGTCGTCACGGTCCAGCCGAGGGTTGGCGGCGAGGGCTCGGGTGGCGTCCAGGGCCACCGCGTTAGTGCCGATTGCGAGCGACCACAAGAGCGATCTCCCCTGGGCCTCCTCGGCCGGGTTTTCCGGTTGCCGGAACATCATCCCTCCCGCTGCCAGCAGGATCCGCGGTTCGTCGGGAAAACGGTTCAGGGCGGCTCGCATGTTCACCCGGGCTGTCGCGAGGTCTTCCCGTTGGGCATCGTGTCGTAGCAGTAGAAGCCAGGACTCCGGTGCTCCGATCGCGGTTTCCTTCAGCTTGAGCAGCACTTTTCCCGCGATGTCGGTTCGCTGCAGGTCCAACGCCACCCCGATATGCTCGCGCAGGTCCGATTCGGTTGCCTTGCCGGTCGACTCCAGCATTTCCCAGTACTGAAGGCTCTGCGGGATCAGGAATCGGGTCGCATAGCGGGCGCTCTGCCGAATGACTTCCGGATTGTCTGGCGCCAGCGCCATGGCCGCGGCCAGCGGTCCCTGGGCCTTGGCCAGCTCTCCAGTACGGATCAATTCCGACGCTTGGGCGGCAAGTTTTTCAGCCCGACGCGTCTTGAAGTGCCGGTAGACCGGCCGGGTGGTGAATACCGCGACCAGGATCAGGGCCACGGTGGTGAATAGGGCGGTTGGGATCCACTTGGAGTGGTCCCGAAACCCGGAAATCGGATCAGCTCCGTGGTGGATGGTGCCGGGTTTCAATGGAGGGAGCATAGGCGACGTTGCAGACCGGTGAAAACGGGAAATCCCGGGAGGGAAGGGCGGGGCTGGCGGTTTCTGGCCGTCCGGCTGGGCGGGCCGGTCAACCCGACGCCTGTCAACCGAACGCTTGCCAAAGTCATCCTGCTGCCTAGTCTTCGCGTTCCTTTGTATCTAGCCATGTTGTCTTTCGCTCCGTGCATTCTTGCGCTCCTCGGTCAAACGAACCCGGAGGACGCCAAGCGCGCCAACCTCTATCAGATCGGGATGATCGCGTTCATGATCGTGATCTTCTACGTCATGCTCATCCGGCCGCAGCAAAAGCAGGCCAAGCAGCAGGCTGCGCTGATCAAGGGGCTGAAAAAGGGCGACAAAGTGGTGACATCCTCGGGCATCATCGGCGTGGTCACCGGTATCCAAGACAACGCGGTCACTCTCCGATCCGCCGACACCAAACTCGAAGTGCAGAAGAGCTCAATCTCCCAAGTGACCGGCTCCGTCGAGGACTGACCCAAGCCGCGTCAGCCCTGTTTCAGCCTCCGATCCCGATCCCTCGCGATTTCGTCCCCGCCCATGAACCGCAGCCATCTTTGGAAGTTTCTCCTCGTCGTCTTCGTCCTGGTTTGGTCGGTCAGTGAGATCTGGCCACCCAAGGCGCGCAACCTCATCGACCAGTTCGACGCGTTGGCGGTCAACACGGCGAATGACACAAACTACACGGCGATCATCGCCCGGGCCCGCCAGTTCGACGAGACGCTTGGGCATCGCGGCAGCTATTCCAACCTGCTTGCGGCAATCGCCGGCTCTGACATCCGCCGCTATTTCCCGACCAATTTCGTCAAGGTCTCGGGTACCCGCGATGTCAGTCGAGCCAATCTGGCGATCCTGAACCGCGTGCAGCGCGAGGCGGCGGGCCGATTCAAGCTGGGGCTCGATCTACAAGGCGGCACCTCCTTCCTCCTGGAGATGGACACGAGCAAGCTCGGGCCGGACAGCCTGGCGACCTCGATGAACAAGTCCTACTACGTGGACCAGGCCGTGTCGGTGCTGCGTCGCCGTGTGGACGCATTTGGTGTCGCCGAACCGGTGATTCAACCCGCGGGCGACAATCGCATTCTCGTTCAACTGCCGGGCCTCACCGAAGCCGACAAGCTCTCCGCCCGGGAGGGCATCCAGAAGGCCGCCCGAATGGAAATCCGCCTGGCCGATCCGGACATGACCGCCAACCTGCAGAGCAACCTGGTGCCGCCGGGTTATGAACTGTTGGAGGAAGAGCATGAGCTCGAAGACGGACGCGGGTCGATTTCCCGCGTGATCCTGGAAAAGGCGCCGGCGGCCTCGCCGACCCAGCCCGGCAAGGGCTTGACCGGAAGCTACATCACCTCTGCCTACGTCGCCCGTGACCCGATCACCGGCAATCCGGAGGTTCACTTCAACCTCGATACCGACGGTGCCCAGATTTTTGCGGACATCACCCGGGCCAACGTGGGGCGCCTGATGGGCATCGTGCTGGACGGAAAAGTCGTTTCGGTGGCGACGATCTCCGAACCGATCACCGGTGGCAGCTGCCGCATCAGCAACTCGGGCGGCGGCTACTCCGAAAAGAAGGCTCAGGAGATCGCCACCGCACTGCAGAACCCTCTGCAGACCCCGCTCAAGATTCAGTATGAGCAGGGCGTCGATCCGTCGCTTGGTGCCGATTCCATCAAGTCCGGTATGAAGGCCTCGATCTACGGCACCCTGGCTGTCGCCGGCTTCATGGCGGTGTACTACCTCCGCGCCGGTCTCGTCGCCAATGTCGCGCTGTTGACCAACATCATTGTGCTGCTGGGTATCATGTGCTCGCTGAACGTGACGTTCACCCTTCCCGGCATCGCCGGTATCGTGCTCACCGTTGGTATGGCGGTCGACGCCAACGTGCTGATCTACGAACGCATTCGAGAGGAACTGGCCAAGGGCAAATCGATGCGCGGCGCCCTTTCTGCGGGTTACGACCGGGCCTTCGCGACGATCTTCGATTCGCACATCACCACCTTGATCTCGTCGGTGATTCTAATCGCGCTGGGTACCGGCGCCATCAAGGGCTTCGGTGTGTCCCTGACGATTGGTGTCGCGGTTAGTTTGTTCACGGCGTTGATCGTCACCCGACTGATCTTCGACTTCCTGCTGTCGCGCGGCTTGTTGAACTCGCTCCCGATGCTGCACCTCATCAAGGGCGTCAATCTCCAGTTCATGTCGCTGGCCAAGCCGGCATTCACCCTCTCCTGGGTGATTATTGTCATCGGCATCGGCTACGGTGTGTTCATCCGCGGCAAGAACCTTCTCGGCGTCGAGTTCGTCGGCGGCGACAGCGTCGCGCTGAGCTTTACCCAGAAGATTCCGGTCGATGAGATTCGCCGCGAGATTGCCAAGGCGAACATCGGCGATGTCCTCATCACCTACACCAGTGACAGTTCCAGCGGACGCCAGACGCTTCGAGTGGTGACGGCGCGCAAGGACGACAAGAAGGCGGGCAAGGAGTATGGGGATGTCGCGGTGGAAACCCTGCAAAAGAGCTTCCCCTCGGCTGGCCTCAAACAAATCGGCATCGACCACGTCGGACCCACCGTTGGCGAGGAGATTCAAAAGTCGGCAATCATCGCGTCGCTGCTCTCGCTGTTTGGCATCCTGGTATACGTGGCGTTTCGCTACGAATTCAGCTTTGCCGTTGGCGCCGTGGTCGCGGTGCTCCACGACGTCCTAATGACCATCGGCTGCT
>JANXMD010000552.1 GCA_025354845.1 Verrucomicrobiota bacterium
CCGACCTGCGCTCCGCCATCATCCAATTCGAGACGCTTAAAATCCGCGCCTTTGCTGAGAAGGACCCAGTGGATATTGGTGCCTTTGTAATGGTGTCCGGCCCTGATGGAGAATCGGCCTATTTCCTCGGCCCGACCGCAGGTGGGACCGAAGTGACGCACGAGCGCCGCGAAGTGCTGGTGCTGACGTCGCACTCCCCGCTGGGACAGCAACTGATGGGCAAGCGTGCTGGCGATCGCATCGAGCTTCCCGGCGGCCCCAAAAAGATCTTCGGCAAGGTCGTCAGCGTGAGCTGAGAAGGCGGTTTAACCGCGGATGGACGCGGATGAACGCTGATGGGGATGCCTCGTCCTCGAACCGTGATACGGACCTATTCGTAGCCGAGGATATCCCTTGCCGAAATCCACATTTCAAAACGCCTTTATCAGCGTCCATCTGCGGTAAGATCAGAGTTCTGAAGTGGCATTCTCGCCATCTTGATGGCGCCCCGGTCCGCGTGTGTCGGCGCAGAGGCCGCGGCGGCTGGCGCGGATGAAGGTGAGCATCTCCTCCACCAACGGCTCGCCTACGAACTCCGCCGCCACCTTTTCGAGTGCGGTTTCGTGGCGGAGGCCGGATCGGAAGAGCAGGGCATAGGCGCGTTTGAGACCTAGCCGTTGCTCGGCATTCACGCCCGCCCGGCGCAACCCGATCACATTTAGCCCGCAAATGCCGTTGTCGCCGCGCGCCACGCAGAACGGGGGCAGATCCTTCGAAATAGCCGAGCCACCCTGCATCAATGCGAGGCGGCCAATGCGGCAGAACTGGTGGACGAGGCAGTTGCCAGAGATGAAGGCCCGGTCGGTCAGGGTCACGTGTCCCGCGAGTAGCGCGCCGTTCGCGAAGACGTTTTGATTCCCGATCGCGCAATTATGGCCCACGTGGCTTCCGGCCATGAGGAAGTTGCCGTCTCCGAGGACCGTGTCCTCCTCGACCTTGTTGGAGCGGTTCACCGTGACGTGTTCGCGAAAGGTGTTTCCGTTTCCGATGCGGAGCCGGGTGGGGGCGCCCGCATACTTGAAATCCTGGGGGGCGTCGCCAATGACCGAGCCGCTGTGGAAGCGGTTGTCGTCGCCGATGGTGGTGTGTCCAGTGAGTTGGACATGCGCCTCGATCCGGCACCGCGCGCCAACGACCACGTGTTCCCCCACGACCGAAAACGGCCCGACCGTGGTATCAGGCCCCAATCGGGCGCCCGTGAAGACGATGGCGGTCGGATGAATCATGTGGTCTGAAGATAGCGGTTCGGGGCGGCCGAGTGGAAGCGGCACCAGCCCCGAAGGCAACGCGAATTCCGTCGGGCGGGGAAGGAACCGCAGAGACGCGGAGACGCAGAGAACTGAGGAGATGGAAGTTAGGAGCCGGGAGATCGGAATGTGCCCCAATTCCCGCCACCCCGTTCGGAGTCCCGTCTTGAGACGGTCCGGACCGGCGCCATTTACTTCAGGTAAACCGGCTCGGAGTCGAGATGAACCTCTTAACTAAACCTACCTCTTGGCAAAACGCCGCCACGCCCCCCATCCCAGGAGGAGCGCTGCCGAGCAACCCGCGACGGATGCGGGTTCAGGTACGGGCGTCGCAATCTCGGAAATGGAGAATTCCGACAGGACGAAGTTACCGTTGCTGTAGCGGCCCGACCCGGAACTCGGGAGGCTCGCGTCTGGGATCATTTCCAAGCGAAATCCAGTGATTCCCGTCAACGCCGTGAGCGCGGTTACCGTCACGATGTCGGTGTTGGGGTTGCTCCCGCTGGCGAGGATCGAAAGATCGCCCTGCTTGGTCAGAGTCTGACCACCATTGCTGACGAACGTCGTCGGATCCAGGACCAGCCAGTTGGCGGAGACGTTGCCGCCATTCGCCAGACCATCGGCGAAGGTGCTGCGGTTATCGGTCGTGAATGAGATCCTGAATCGGCCGAGATTGTGGCCGGCATTGGAATGGAGCGTGTTGAAAGTGAAGGT
>JANXMD010000497.1 GCA_025354845.1 Verrucomicrobiota bacterium
CGATGATTCTCCAGCCCTGTAGGGGCGGGATCCTCCGTTCAACCTGCTCAGACGATGCCGCCCCGCTGGGGCTCAATCGTATTGCGGTAACGGGTTCTACACAGATTGCGCACCGACGGCGCTCCTGATTGGGGTATCCACCCCGCGTCATTCCCCGGCGCCATCACACCCCCTATTACTCAGCATTCCCACACATCCCAACTCAAACTCAGCCCAAAAAAGCCGCCAGCTGCGGAACTTGGGCTAAGACGTGGAGTCGGTGGCAGAGCGTAGCGTCGACGCCGCTGTGGGCCCGAGCGCGAAAGAAAACCTCCGGCACCACGACACTGCACTGCTTGCGGCGAATTAGGACCGGGTCACCCGCCTCACCGAAGTTCCCAGTCACCGTATCGATGGCGGCGTGGCGCTGCTCTTCCCGCCGCACTCCATAAGAACGGCCGCGTCGCCTCCGCGACGCGGCCTGGCTTGGATGCGCTTCAACCGCTGCTGCGCCGCTGCGCCCCTTACGCCAGCACGCGTTCGAGGAGTTGGTTCATCCGCTTCAGCATGGCGCGGGGATCCTCGAGGATGCCGGCGGCAACGCGGGCGTTGTCCAGGACCTGCTCGGCGACCTGCGCGGCCAACGCGGCGTCTTTCTGACGCATCTGTTCGAGTCGCACGATGATCGGGTGTGCTGGGTTGATCTCCAAGTCGTGCTTCTCTTCGGGCGCGCCGGCTCCACCCTCCTCCTGCTTCATGGCCTTCAACATGCGGCGCATGCTGGAGGTCATATACTTGTCGGCGTCTACGATCACCGCCGGGCTGTCCACCAGGCGCTGCGAGGACCGCACTTCGCCCACGCGGTCACCCAGCGACTCCTTCATCCATCCCGCCAGGGCCTTGGCGGCATCCTCGCTGAGGGCGCCCTCCTTCTTCGGATCGTTGAGGTGCAGATCGGCCTTCTCGGCGGGTTTGAGAGTCTTGCCATCGAACTGGCCGAGGTGCTCAGTCACGAACTCGTCCCAGGAGTCGTAAAGGAAGAGGACCTCGAACTTGCGTTCCCGGAAGACTTCGAAATAGGGACTGCTCTCGGCGGCTTCGCGATTTGGCGCCTGGAGGCAGTAGATCTCTTTCTGATCGGAGCCCATGCGGCTGACATAATCGGCGAGGGAGGTGAGTTTTCCCTTTTCGGTCGAGGACGACTCAAACCGCAGCAGCTTGCCCAATGCCTCGCGGTGGGTGAAGTCGGTGACCACGCCCTCCTTCAAGAAGCGCTGGTACTCGGTGTAGAACTTGACGTAGGTCTCGGGCGACTGCTCCGCCTGCTCGTTGAGGAACTTCAAGAAGCGGCCGGTCAGCGCCTTGTTCAGCTTCTGCAGGAGCGAGGTGTCCTGCATGGTCTCGCGCGAGATGTTCAGCGGCAGATCCTCGCTGTCCACGACGCCCTTGAGGAAGCGCAGCCAGTCGGGGAAGAGGCCCTTGGCCTTGGCTTGGATGAGGACCTTGCGGCAGTAGAGATTCACTTCGGAGTCGATGCGGCCCATGCCCATCGTCTCCAAGTTGTGGGCGGGCACGAACAGCAGGGACTGAATGGCGATGGGCGCGTCGGCGTTGAAGTGCAGTCGAAGCAGCGGGTTTTCATGGTCGTGCCCGATGAACTGGTAGAACTGATTGTAGTCCTCCTCCTTGATCTCGCTCTTGTTGCGCGTCCAGAGCGCCTGGACGGTGTTCACCTTTTCGCCGTTCAGGTCGATGGGGAAGGGGACAAAGCTGGAGTAGCGTTTGATGATCCGCTCCAGTGCGCCTTTTTCGGCGAATTCCTTGGCCTCGTCTTTGAGCTCGAGGGTGATCTTGGTGCCTCGTGGGAGGTCGTCGGCCGGGGTGATCTCGTAGCCACCGGTGCCTTCACTCACCCACTGCCATCCGGGCTCCGATTCGACAAACGACCGGGATTGAACGGTCACCCGCTTGGCGGCCATGAAGGCGGAGTAGAAGCCCACACCAAACTGGCCGATGAGCCCGACGTCGGGCTTCTTGTCCTCGGCAAGCTGCTTGAGGAATGCCTTCGTGCCGGAGTGGGCGATGGTGCCGAGGTTCTTCACCAGCTCTTCGTGCGTCATGCCGATGCCGGTGTCGGTGATCGTGATCGTTCCCGTGGTTTCGTCGGCGGAGAGCGAGATCGTCGCGGGAATCTCGGCCTGCCGGATGGCGGTGCCGGAGGCCTGAGTGAAGCGCAGCTTCTCGCACGCATCAGCGGCGTTGGAAATCAACTCGCGGACGAAGATCTCCTTATCCGTGTACAACGAGTGGATGACGATGTTTAGCAGCTGCTGGATCTCGGCTTGAAAGGTATGCTTTTCGATCGAACTCATAGGTCGGATTAGGAGTAGAAACCAAACTGCGGTCCGTCAAGGTGCCGACTGAAAATCCTGCACCTTAGTTCAGTCGGACCCGCGGCGTGCCGTCGAGGCGCTTCGAGAGATCGATCGGGTCGCCTACTGCCACCTGCAGCGGATTCACCTGATAGGCCCAGACCTCGAAATAACTGAGGGTCGCTTCGCCGTAGATGGTGGAGAGGGCTCCGTCCACGGCGTCGAACCCATGGGCGACCTTGACGCGCCCGATTCGAGGGACGTTGAAACGCGCATCGAACGTGTACCACGATCCCCCCAGGTACACCTCGAAATAGGCGTGAAAATCCATGGGAGAACCCGGATCCGTGAACCCGATGTCCGGGAGGTGGCCGGTCACGTAACGAGTGGGAAGATTAAAGGCCCGGCAGAGCGCAATGGCGCAATGGGCGAAGTCCCGACAGACGCCGTAGCGACGCGCCAGAACTTCGGAGGCGGACAGGTCGGGCTGGCCCGAGCCGTAGCGATACTCGATGTGCCGATGAACCCAATCGCAAATGGCCTGCACGCGAAGCGGTCCGTGGGGGATCTGACCAAAATGCTTCCAGGCGAAGTCGCGAAGTTTATCGGAATCGCAGTAGCGGCTGGGGAGTGTATAGCGAAGCAGGTTGGTCGGCAGGAAAATGATCGGCTCGGGGATCAATCCCTGGCCGTGGGGATCGTGTAGCGACGAAACCGCGACCAGCGCGTCATGACAGATCTCGTTGCGGCCGGGGAGGAGCATCGCCCGATGGGTGATATTCCCCTGGCCGTCTTGGAACTCTAGCGCTGGCAGACCAAATCCGATGGTCAACTTTTCCGAGCAAACCATGCACCGCTCGTCGGTCCGCGGTCGGACCACAAAGAGGATCGGGGTGGCGACGGTCGCCTCGTAGACCATACGACAGCCCACGCGGACCGTGAGATTCAGGGGGGTATAATGCATCAACAAAGCCGCCAGGAGTTCGCGGCGAGCCACCACCCGAGGGAATTCAGAGTGAACCTGCCGCCACGGGTTTCCGGGGCTCCTCACCATCCCCCTGAATGAGGCGATAAGCGAACTAATACGGGCGACGATCAGGTGATTCGCGTCTTCCGGTGTGGCCGCATCGGGAGTGGGGCGCTTGGTTTCGCGGCTGGAGAGGCGTCGCACAACAGCGTGGCGATACGATCGAAAGGCCGCCGTCCTGGATCAATAGGGCACTCCATGACTTTTTCGGCCTTCGGCGATCGGCAGACTTGCCCAGTCCTCGGGTTGTGGTGTTGCTTTAGCGGATGTTCCCGCGCATGCGCCTCGTTGTTCCCGCACTTTGCCAACGCCTCACTGGCATGGCGATGGTTGGGCTTTCGCTGATTTCGCTTCGCGCCGATCCGTCGTGGATTTGGGCGGAAGGCCCGGGGAGTGAATCTGCCGCGGTGCTTCGTCGCCGCTTTGAAGTGCCTGCTGGTGTGCGGGAGGCGATCCTGATCCTCACCTGCGACAATGGCGCCACCGTGTTTCTCGACGACAAATCGGTCCTGACGAACGCCGACTGGAACCTGCCTTCCAAGGTGGACCTCACCAAGAAGTTGAAGGCCGGAACCCATGAACTGCGCGCCGACTGTCGCAATGAGGGGGCGCAGGCCGGGTTGGTGGCTCGACTCGGATTGAAGTCCGCGGACGGGAAGATGACCTGGATCGAAACTGATGGATCGTGGCAGGCCAGCTTGCCGGGGAGCACCGGGTGGAAGCCCGCGAAGGTGCTCGCCAAATACGGCGATCAGCCCTGGGGCAAGGCCTTGGACGGAGCGGGCTCCTCGGGGACGCCGCCACCTCAGTCGATTGCCGCGGATGCAATCCAGGTGCTCCCGGGATTCAAGGTGGACCTCGTCTACTCGGTGCCCAAGGCGAAGCAGGGCTCCTGGGTGAGTATGACGGTTGACCCGAAGGGCCGTCTCATTGCCTGCGATCAGGGTGGGTCGCTGTATCGCCTCACGCCTCCGGCCGCCGGCTCCAAGGCCCTGGCCAAGGTCGAGAAGCTGACCAACTCGGTTGGTGGGGCCCATGGTCTCTTGTACGCCTTCAACAGCCTGTACGTGATGGTGAATGAGCAGGGCGGGCGCCAGGGCCTGTGGCGCCTGCGAGATACCCATGGCGACGATCGTTTCGACGAGGAGACGCTGCTTCGCCGCATCGAGGGTGGTGGCGAACATGGGCCGCACGGGATCGTCCTTTCGCCGGATGGCAAATCGCTCTACATCGCCTGCGGCAACCACACTCAGCTGCCCAAGCCGTTGGAACTCTCCCGCGCCGCGCGCGCCTGGAGCGAGGATCAAATCGTCACCCGGCTTTGGGATGCCAATGGCCATGCTCGCGGCATCCTCGCGCCCGGTGGCTACATCTGCCGCGTCGATCCCGACGGCAAGACCTTCGAACTGGTGAGTCACGGCTATCGCAATGAATACGATTTCGCGTTCAATGCCTTGGGTGACATCATCACCTACGACTCCGACATGGAGTGGGATGCCGGTATGCCGTGGTACCGGCCCACACGCATCTGCCTCGCGACGAGCGGCAGCGATCTCGGCTGGCGTTCCGGTGCGGGTAAGTGGCCGCCTTACTATCCCGACAGTCTGCCCGCCCTGGTGGACATCGGTCCCGGGAGTCCCACTGGGGTGGCATCGGGTCGCGGTGCCAAGTTCCCCGCCAAATACCAGAATGCGATTTTCGCCAACGATTGGACCTACGGAACCATGTACGCGATTCATCTCACCCCGGAGGGCGGTGGGTATAAGGCGGAGAAGGAGGAGTTCCTCAGCGGTCGCCCGCTTCCGTTGACCGATCTGGTGATTCATCCCAAGGATGGCGCGATGTATTTCGCAGTGGGGGGGCGTGGCACCGAGTCGGCCGTGTTCCGGGTGACCTACGTTGGCCGCGAGAGCACCTCGACCACCCCGGCTCCCAAGGCGACCGCCGCTCACTTGCTGCGTCGTCAACTTGAGGCCCTGCACCTCGACGGCACCGGGCCGGAGGCCGTGGACAAGGCCTGGCCGCATCTCGCGTCGTCCGATCGCTGGATTCGATACGCTGCACGCGTCGCGATCGAGCGTCAGCCCGCGGCGGTGTGGGCGGGGCGGGTGTACTCCGAGACGCGCCCTTGGGCGGTCATCGAAGGCGCCGTGGCCCTGGCCCGCATGGGCACGCCAGAGCATCGGGATCGGTTGCTGGAACTGCTGAATCGCGTCAACTTTGATGCTCTCGATGAAGCCGGGCGTCTCGCCGTCGTGCGCGCGTATCAGCTCGCCGTCATCCGCCAGGGCCTGCCCGAGGGGGCGGTTCGCGAGGCGACACTGGCCCGTCTCGATGCGCTGTATCCGTCGAAGAGCCGGTCCCTAAACCGGGAACTCGCCGGGACGCTGATTCGCATGGAAGCACCGGGCGTCGTGGCGAAGACCGTTCCGCTGATGCTCACTGCCAACGATGCCGATCTGAAGTACGCCAGCGACGCGCTTCTGGAGCGAAATCGCGGGTACGCCGGCGCGTTTTCGGATGCAACGGCGAGCCGGCCCAATCAGGAACAGATTGCCTTTGCGTACCTGCTTCGAGAAGCCAAGACCGGCTGGACCCCGGCGCTTCGCAAATCGTTCTTTGCTTGGTTTCCCCGCACCTCGCCGTGGCGTGGCGGAAACAGTTTTCGAGGTTTCCTGGAGAACATTCGCAAGGATGCCCTTTCCACCATCAGCGATCCTTCCGAGCGGAAAAACATGGAGGCGATCTCCACCCTCAAGGTCACCGAAGGCGCGACGCAATTTGCCGCCGCCAAGGGACCCGGACGGTCCTACAGCGTGGATCAGGCACTCGCCGTGGCCGCGGGTGGAATCCGGGGCCGCGACTTTGAGAATGGTCGAGCCTTGTTCAACTCAGCCGGCTGCGCGTCCTGCCACCGCTTCAACGGCTCCGGCGGCAGCGTCGGACCCGACCTCACTGGTGTCGCCTCGCGCTACACTCTGCGCGACCTCCTTGAGAACATTGTCGAGCCGTCCAAGGTCATTTCGGATCAGTATGGTTCCGAGGAAGTGCGTCTCGCGGATGGATCGACGTTGGTGGGTCGCACCTACGTGGACAACGGGAAGCTGGTGGTCACCGCCGATCCCCGGAATCCCGACGAGACGACCGCCGTGGCGTTGGATCAGGTAAAATCGCGCAAGCCATATCCGGTGTCCCTCATGCCCGAGGGGCTCATCAATTCGATGAACCCCAACGAGCTGATGAATCTCATCGCTTACCTCCAATCGGGCGGCAATCCGGCCCATGCCGCATTTGCCAAGTAGGCCAACTGAGCGAAGCGCTACCATGGGTTCTTTGGAACCACGGGCGGTGCGGTGCCGTCCTAACTGTTCGTTGCCCTTGGCGTGACTGCGTTCGGGTCTGGGACGAAACGGTCACGCCAAGAACACCAAACCGCAACGAGGACCCGATTTCTGGTTTCCTCGCGATTTGTCGTCGCTAGAGTGGTTTCCATGAATCGACATCACCTTGCCGTCGTTGTTGGCCTCGCCGTCGGCGCCATCGCTACACATCTCTCTGCGGTGGCCGCCGAGGGCCCCAGTGAGTTTCGAAAAGGCACGATCGACGTGGGCATCTATGCGAAGGACGCGGATCGCACGGCTCGTTTTCTCACCAACGCCATCGGGTTCCACGAGGTGCCCGGCTTTTCGGTTCCGGCGGCGATGGGGAACAAGATTGGGCTGGTGGACAATCAGCCCTTTAAGGTTCGCACCTTCACTCTGGAAGACGGTGATTCGGCGACGAGAATCAAGGTGCTTTCTTTTCCTCAAGTGGAAGGCAAGCCGGCGGAGCAGGCGTATGTCCACACCATGTACGGCATTCGCTATTTCACCTTGTACGTGAAGAGCATCGATCGCGCTCTGGAGAGGCTCAAGGCGGCGAACGTGACTCTTCTCGGAGAAACGCCCGTCGATCTCGGCGGCACCTTGCTGGTGGCCGTCCGGGATCCGGATGGGAATTTCTACGAACTCGTGGGGCCGAGGAAGTAGGTCCCTCTCGGATCCTACCTGAGGTCGAGCATCGGGAAGGAGAGTTCGGGCGATTGCTGAATGGGGTTGCGCATCAGCGGCGAGAGTCCTGTTGCCTACACTAGGCGGCGCGAGAAGGGGTTGCGTTGGATTCCTGTCGTCGCCGCAACTGGCCGCAGGCGGCGTCGATGTCTTTGCCGCGTGATCGGCGAAAATGGGCCACCACGCCGTGATCGCGCAGAACGGCGGCGAACCCCTCGGAGGCTTCGTCGTTCGACGGCAGGTACTCCTGTCCTCGGAGGCTGGTGCCGGTGCTGTTATAGCGCAGCAGATTCACGTGAATTCGCCGGGAGCCGACAAGCTTCGCGAGTTGATGTGCCTGTCCCGGCGCATCGTTCACTCCGGCCAAAAGGCAGTACTGGATCGTCACCGGACGCGGACGGCGCGCCTGGAATCGATCCACAGCTGCCATCACGTCGCCGATGGGATAGCGGGTTCCCACGGGAATCAGTCCCGCCCGGGTGGCGTCGTCCGAGGCGTGCAACGAAACCGCCAGATTTACGTTCAGGGTTGACGCCGACAAGGCGTCGATGCCTGGCACGATACCCACCGTCGACACGGTGACCTGCCGCGCACCGATGCCGCCCAGGCGGTTGTTGGCGATGCGTTCCGCCGCCGCGATCACCGCGGGGAGATTGAGCATCGGTTCGCCCATTCCCATGAACACGATTGTCTGCAACGTCCGACCCACCGCGGTGGCTTCGCGGCGCAGGGCGATGAATTGCTCCAAGATCTCCCCGGCGGTGAGATGGCGTTGGAAGCCGGACTTGGTCGTGGCGCAGAAGTCGCAACCCATGGCGCAGCCCACCTGCGAGGACAGGCAGCCGGCGGCCCGATCGGCTCGGAAATCGGGCATCAACACCGTTTCCACGGTCGCCCCGTCGGCGAGTCTCAGCAGCAGCTTGGTGGTGCCGTCGTTGGCCACCTGACGCATCACCACCGAGGCTGAGCTTCGCAGAACCGTTGCCTCCAGGCGTTGGAGCAACTTCGCGGGCACACGTCGCGACTCAGAGCCCTCAAGTCCATTGCCCGCGAGAAGGTCGCGCAGCAAGGGAATCGCGTGAGTCGGTTTGAATCCCCAGGACGTGAACAACTCCCCGAGTTCAGCGGGAGCGTAGTCGGGGAGGGCGGAAGGCATCAAAAGACGAGTCCAAGGTCTAAAGTCGAAAGTCCAAAGTCGATGGGCACCTACCAGGGCAGGGGGCGGCCGTCGCGGAAGAAGCCGCCGGTTGGGCCATCGTCCGGAAGCAACGCGCCCCAGACGATGCAACGGGCTCCGTCGGGTACCGGGCGGGCGCCGAACTTTTCGAGGCCCGGATGCGAAGCCACAAAGCCCGGACAGATGACGTTCACCAGAATTCGCCGTGGCTTCAGTTCGCGGGCCAGCTTGATGGTGAGTGCGTGCAGCGCCGCCTTCGAGATGGCGTAGCTGGCCACGCCTTGCGGATGCGCGTCGAGTCCCAGTACCGGATCCCCAAAGCTGCCCGCCGCACTTCCCACGTTCACGATGCGTGGATGCGCACTTTTTTCCAGGAGGGGTACGAAGGCCTGGGTCATCCGCCAAGCGCCAAAGAGGTTCAATTCCAATGCATCATGCGCGTAGGTGAGGTCCGACGAAATGGCCTCCGCCCCGGCGTCGTAGTAGCTGCCGGCATTGTTGATCAGAATGTCCAGGTGTCCGTACGTCGTCGCCACCTGATCCCGCAGCGAGGCGATGCTGGCGTCGTCCGTGACATCCAGAGCCCTGGCAACCACGTCGAGCCCTTCGTCGCGTAGAGCCCGGGCGTGTTCCTCAGCGGCGGCGAGATGACGAGCCGTCAGCAAAACGTGAAAGCCGGCTTGCCCGAGCTGGCGGGCGATTTCGCGGCCCAATCCGGTCTCTCGGGACGCCCCAGTGACGAGGGCGATTCGAGGTCCGCCGGCGGGAAGAGGGGGGAGGTTCATGGGATTTGATTCAGATTCGCCGGTGACTTGGGTCGTGATGCCGAGAAGTCTGCCGGGGTGACATGCGAAGGCGATCGGAATCTTAGGCCCATGGAGGTGGCGTTTCCGGATCCTCACGGACCGGGTGCGGAAATGGATTTCGTGTCACGCGACGCACCTCCTCGGGAACTGTTTGGATGACGATGACCACTCCCATTGAATCCTCCCAGGCCTCGGATCGGCAGTTGGTGCAGCGGCACCTCGCCGGCGAACCCGCGGCTTTCCGACAAATCGTAGAACGGTATCAGGGCATGGTTTGTGCGCTGGCGGTGAGTGGCTGCGGGGATGTGGCCCGCAGTGAGGATCTGGCGCAGGAGGTGTTTGTGACGGCTTGGCGCGGACTTCCGAAGCTTGGCGATCCCGGGAAGCTGAGGGCCTGGTTGGGTGGCATCACGCGAAACCTGATCCTCCGATCGTTTCGGCAGGCACGCTCCACGCCGACGCACGCGGCCGAACCGTTGTCTCCGGAGATTCCCGACGGCTCGTCGGATCCGTCCACCCAGGCGGTCTCCGCGGACGAGGTGGCGCTGCTCTGGTCGGTCGTGATGGGTATTCCCCAAGTGTATCGGGAGCCGCTGATCCTCTTCTATCGCGAACACCAGTCGGTCGCCGCGGTCGCCGCCACTCTCGAGCTTTCCGAGGAAGCGGTCCGTCAACGGCTTCTAAGAGGCCGCGCGATGCTCAGTGAGCGCATCGCGAATCGGGTGGAGTCGGCCCTCGAACGAAGCGCGCCCCAGGCGTCCTTTGTGGGCGCGGTTCTTCTCGCATTACCCCATCCGGCGATTCCCACGCTCGCTGCGGGTTCGATGGGTGGTGGGGCCATGGTGAAGGGTGGAATTGGGGTAAAGCTGCTCACCGCCTTTGCAGCGCTTCCGGCGCTCGTTACCGGATTGACCGACTATCTGAGATTTCGTGCCGAGCTTGAATCAACCGGGCCGGCGGATCGCTCCCGGGTCATCCGGCGTCATGTGATCCCGCTGATGGGGAACGCGTTCGCCGCGGTGCTCATCGGCTTGCTGATCGGGCTGGGAGCCGCCGGCGGTGGAAACGGGGTTGGCTTTGGAATCGGGGTCGCGTGCTTGGTGGCTGGAATGGCCGTTTATCAGCGCCGGAAGGGGTGTCCTCAGGTCGGTGCCGCTGGATTCGAGTATCGAAGCCGGGGCGGATTTATGGGAATGCCCTGGGTGCACGTGCGCGCCGGCGGGGCGCCGGGTTGGGCGGTGGCACGCGGTTGGATTGCCATCAGCGACGGGGTGGCGATCGGTGGGTGTTTTGCCGGAGCGCCCTTGGCAATAGCGCCGTTGAGCGTGGGCAATGTGGCCGTTGGCGGGTTCGTACTCGGCGGGATTGTGGCGGGAATAGGCGCCCTCGGCGGCGTGGCGCTCGGTTGGTGGGCGGCCGGCGGTGTGGCCCTGGCTGGAAAGGCGGCCTGGGGCGCGCTGGCAATGGCTCCGGATTTCGCCGTGGGCAACCTCGCCCTGGCAACGCACGCCAACAACTCCGCCGCACGCGCCTACCTGGCAGGTCATGAGTTCTTCATCCTGGCGCGTTCCGCCTGGCGCATTGCCCTCTGGGGGATGTTCACCGCATGGATTCCCGCGCTGGGTCTCATCAGTTGGCGGCTGTGGCGCTCGCGCGGAGCTTCCAGCGCCGCCCGATAACGACGGGAGAACGAAGGGAGTGGGCGGTGCCGGGGTGGCGCCCTGACTGTCGGGTTCGCGAACGTGAAACGCTGTTCCGAATGCCAACCGACTTACCGGGGCAATTTTCAAGACATCAGGGAGTCTCAGGCGCGATCGGTTGAGTTTATTTTCTTTGAACCTTTCGGAAGGGTTGAGGCACTTGACTTCCGAAGACCGATGAACAGGCCTCCCGTCAACGATCCGGGCAGTGAAGTTGGAGCGTCCCTTGCACTCCAGCGACTGGAGGAGTCCGTTTGGGTCGTTCAAGCGCAGTCGGGGGATCGGGAAGCGTTTGCCCACTTAATGACGCGCCACGAACGCCAGGTGTTCTATTACCTGCGCCGATTCATCGATTCTCCGGAAGAAGCCCTGGATGCCAATCAAGAGCTTTGGGTTGAGGTGTTTCGCGGGCTTCCCGGGCTTCGGGCGCCGGCCGCTTTTCGGGTCTGGTTGTATCGCCTCGCTCACGGCCGGGTGGTGCGATTCTTCCGGCGAGCTTCGGCGGTCGATGCGTTTACTGAGCCCCTGGGAGACGCTCACGCGGAATTGCCGGAAGAACCGGGAACTCCCGTGGATGCCGAGGCTGTGCATCGATCCCTCGGTCAACTTCCGCTGATTCTGCGCTCAGTGCTGACGCTCCACTACCTTCGGGACCTCAGCCTGGAAGAGATTGCGGAGGCGACCGGCGTGCCGTTGGGAACGGTCAAGTCGCGCCTGCATCACGCTCGAAATGCCCTGCGAAAACAGATGGAAAGGAATGCCGATGAAATCTCCTGACGAGTCCGAAGCGCTGGTGAACGCGTTGCTCCAGCAGGAGCCGATGCTGGAATCCGAGGCCTTTGAAGCCCAACAAAGGCGGGTCCGGGAGCGTCTGGATCGAGCCGTTCACCGCGAACGGATCGCCCGCCGAATCACGCTGAGTATCGGGACGATTGGATGTTTCGGCATTGTGGCGCTGCTTGGCGCAGGGGAAGGGATAGTTGGGGATGCCAATGACTGGCCCGATACTCTCAAGATGGCGGGAGCCGTGACCTTGCTGACCCTGCCGATCTTGGTGGTCAGTCTGGTGGTACTTTATTTCTTTCGGCCACGCCGGGAACTGCGCAAGTCGCGCGATGAAGCGCAGCGTCGGGTGCTGCGGGATCTGCAACATCAGATCAACGAACTCAAGCGTCAGATGCCTTCCAATCGAAATCGAGGCCACGATCAACGGGGCTTCACGTTGATGGAGTTGATGGGGGTAATCGCCATTCTCGCCTTTCTCGCCGGATTGCTGCTGCCATCCCTCGCTCGGGCGCGTGAGAAGAGTCTCACGACGCTGTGTCGCGGAAACCTTGGCCAGCTAGGCAAGGCCCTCTCGCTGTACACGGCTGAGTTTCGAGCCTATCCGGGAACGCGAGCTTGCCCGATTCCGCCCGGAAATGCGGCGCTGCCCCAATTTACAGGGACTAATTTGGACTGGGTGGTTTGGGATCGACGCCTAGCACCTTACTTTGCGAACCGGGAGGCGATCCTTCGGTGTCCGGTTCATCACCCCACCGTTTTTCCCGGAAACGCGTTCACCAACTACAGCTACGGCTACAACGCTTATGGAGGCGGCAAAGGTGCGACTCCCTCGAATCTAGGGCTGGGTCGGGTGGAACTGCCGGAACGTCCCGATGTTCCGAGTCGGATGTTGGAAGTGGCGGAGAGCTCCGTTCGGGCGCCGTCGGACATGCTAGCCCTGGCGGATGTGGATGATTTGGGTGGCTACACCAGCACGGCAGTTGTGGCGCCGAGTGAACCGTTGGCTCTACCTGCGAAGCGGCATGCGGCTGGGGCGAATGCTATCTTCTGTGACGGTCACGCGGAGTTCGGGCGACAATCCCAATGGATCAAACTCAATGGGCTGATCCGGCAACGCTGGAACAACGACCATCAACCCCATCCCGAAATGTGGTGACCGGTCCCGCGGATGCCGGTCCAGAGACGAGGAGTGGCGGAAGTTGGAATCCGCATCCGGTGCAGTCAGATTGACATCAGCAAGAGTGATGGCAATCTGATGGCATGACACGAACCCAAATCCAGCTGCCGGACGAGGTCTATGAACGGGCGCGGAAGGTTTGCGAACGGCGTGAGATCTCGATGGCTGAGCTGGCTCGCCGCGGATTTGAATACATGTTGAGCGTGTATGACTCGGGCGCGATTGGGGCCGGTGCCTGGCAACCTCCAAAACCAAG
>JANXMD010000509.1 GCA_025354845.1 Verrucomicrobiota bacterium
CTGGAACGTGTGGAACGAGAGGCCGATCGGAAGCGCCATCTCGAGTAGGGCCGGCGAATAGTTCCATCCCAGAAATCGGGCGGCGGCCTCGAGATTCCCCTGACCAAAGTTCCAATATTTGAAAACCGCGAGAACGCCAGCGTTGGCTGCGAGGCTGAGCCCGAGTGCCCACGAGCGCCGAGGTCCCTGCGCCGCCTCGATCCACAGGCCCGCGAAGTAGTCGACCACGATGGTGAATCCGAGGATGAGGATGTAGACCGGCCGAAACCACATGTAGAACCCGCAACTCGCCAACAGCAGCAGGGCCCAGCGGAACCGGTGGGGGAGGAGAAAATAGCACCCCGTGACGACGGCAAAGAAAACGGCGTACGCGGCGGAGTTGAACAGCATCGGGTTGGGTGCCTGTGGCACCTGCGGTCAGCCAATCAAATTGGCGGCGTCTTGGCAAATCCGGCCGGCAGTCCGGGGTCCACCGATCCGCGGAGTCGTCACGACGGGAATCCGGCTTTCGCGTCCTGCCGATCGACTGGGACATTGACAAGGATTTCTCCGGGACGTGAAGGTGCGGGACCCGCGACCGCGCGCGGCGGTCCCCCACCGCTCCACACAGGGCCCGCGCATTCGGGGTGAATCCGAACATGAGTCTTCAACAACTTGAACGTGACGGCTGGGTTGTCGTCCCTGATGCGGTCCCCGTTGAGCGTGTGGATGCCCTTCGAGTGGCGATGGATCACGCCCACGAACTGCAGCGTCCCATCCAGATTCGCAATGGCGTCGGTGAGGGGATGGAGGGAACGGTGCACCACTTGCTGGCGCACCAGGGGGAGTTTCTGCGTCTCGTGGAGGAAATGCCCTGCGTGCCGATTCTCGAGGGTTTCCTCAAGTCGCCGGTGATTATTAACACCTTCGGCGGCAGCACCCTGCGGCGCGGCTATCGTCCCTACGTCGCGAACATCCATCGCGATGTTCGCAGTTTTTCGCTCGAGACGCGGATCATGGTGCAGATGCTGGTGATGATCGACGACTTCACGCTGGAAAACGGGGCCACGCACGTGCTGACCGGATCCCATCTGCGTCCCGAGCGCCCTGCGGACGAGGAGTTCTTCCAGCGGGCCGATCGTGCGGTGGGCCGGGCGGGCAGCGTCCTGCTCTTTGATTCCCAGGCCTGGCACGCCGCGGGCGCCAACACCACCGACGCGCCGCGGCGCTGTCTCACCCTGACTTTTACCCGGCCCGCGGTGAAGCAGCAGATGGACTACCCGCGGCTGTTGGGTTGGGAAAGCGTTGCGGCCATGAGCACGCAGGTGCAGCAGCTCTTGGGCTACCTTTCCCGCACGCCCAGCACGCTCGACGAATGGTATCAGCCGCCCGAGCGCCGTTTCTATCGCCGCGGCCAGGGCTGAAGGCCAGTTCCGTCGCCACCCCACCGTTCCACGAACTTAGATTCCCGATTCCTTCCAACCCATGGATTCCATTCACGCCCGCGAGCTTGCCGACCTGAACACGATCGCCGGGCAGTACGATCACTTCCAGTTCGACGACCTGATGCGCGCCTACCTGATGCGCACCCTGGCGCCGTATCTGGTTTCGGGAAACGCGCTCGAGATGGGGTGCTACCATGGAGAGTTCACCCAGCACCTGTCCAAGCGGTTCGACCGGCTCACGGTGGTGGATGCGGCGGCAGAGTTTCTCGCCAAGGCTCGGGCTCGGGTGCCGTCGTCGGTGAAATTCATCGAGGGGCTCTTTGAGACCTTCGAGACGAACGAGCAGTACGACAACCTCTTCCTGATGCACACGCTGGAGCATCTGATGGATCCGGTGGGAGTGCTCCGTCGGGCGGGTGGGTTGGTCACGCCGAACGGCCGCCTGTTCCTCGTCTGCCCCAATGCCAATGCGCCGTCCCGGCAGATCGCCGTGAAGATGGGGCTGCTGAAATTCAACACGGATATTCCGCCGAACGAGATCCGGCATGGTCACCGCCGGGTGTACGCGCTCGATACCCTGGAAGCCGATGCGCGGGCTGCCGGACTTGAGGTGGAATCCCGCGGGGGCGTGTTCTTCAAGCCGCTGGCGAATTTTCAGTTCGACAAGCTGATGGGTGGCGACGTGGTCAGCATGGACTACATGGAGGGCTGCTATCAGCTCGGCATGCACTATCCCGATCTCTGCGCGAGCATCTATCTCGTCTGCCGTCGACCGTCCGCAGCGGGTTCGCGCTGATGTCCGCGTGCCTCCGTTGACGATGG
>JANXMD010000581.1 GCA_025354845.1 Verrucomicrobiota bacterium
GTATCGCTGGGCCGAATATGGCGATGAGCGTCCCGCTTCGGAGCAGGCGTCGGATGCGGTGGAGCGCATCGTGGCGAATGGGGATCCCGGCGACATCCTCGTCTTCATGCCGGGCATGGGCGAGATTCAGTCCACCATCAATGCCCTTTCCGCCGCCCGGTTGGGTGAACGGTGCCTGTTCCTGCCCTTGCACGGAGATCTGTCACCGGAAGATCAGGACCGCGCGTTCCAGGCCTCCGATCGTCGGAAAATCGTGGTGGCAACCAATGTGGCCGAGACCAGCGTTACCATCGATGGCATCTGCCATGTCGTGGATTCCGGCCTCGCTCGAGTGGCCCGGTACGATGCGGAGCGCGGCATTCAGACCTTGGGAATCGAGGAGATCAGCCGCGCCAGCGCAGATCAGCGCGCGGGTCGCGCCGGCCGAACGGCGCCGGGCACGTGCTGGCGCCTCTGGACCGAAAGCGGTCATTTGAATCGTCCGGCCAAGAACACCCCTGAGATTCAGCGTGCCGATCTGGCCGAGGTGGTGCTGCTCCTGCATTCGCTCGGTATTCGCCGGGCAGCGGAGTTTGACTGGTTGGATCGTCCGGATCTCGACGCGGTCCAACGTGCGGAACATTTGCTCGTGGTGCTCGGAGCGCTGGCAGAGTCCCCGACGGGTGGGTCGGATCTCACTCCCATCGGACGTCAGATGCTGCGGCTGCCCATGCATCCGCGGTTTTCGCGCATGCTGGTGGAGGCATCGCGACGCGGGTGCGTCCCCGCGGCGGCGCAGTGCGCGGCGCTGGTGAGCGGGCGTGATCTGCTGGTGCGTCCCGGCCGCGATGACGCCCATCTCAAGGAGGCGCGGGAACTCTTCGAAGGCAGTTCTGGCAGTGACTTTCACACCCTCATGAGGGCGCATCAGTTCGCCCGAAACAGCCGATTCGAACCCGGCCAATGCCGTCGGCGCGGCGTGCATGGTCAGACCGCGCGGCAGATTGAGGACACCTTCCGACAGATTGTGGAAATCGCCGGACGCGAAGGCCTGGATGAGACCGAGTCGGAGGAAGCCCCGTCCGACGATGCGCTGGCGCGATGCCTTCTCGCCGGGTTCATCGATCAACTGGTCATCCGGCGAGATACAGGATCGCTCGATTGCGTGATGACCGAGGGACGCACCGGCACGCTGGTTCGCGAGAGTGTCGTGGATGCCCCGCTCTTCGTCGCCGCCTCGGTGCGCGAGGTGGAGGGTCGCGGGGGACGCCTCACGCTGCTGGGCATGGCCACCGCCGTGAAACGCGAATGGATCGTGGAGATGTTCCCGCAGCACGTCACCAGCACGGTGGATCACCTGTTCGACCGCACTCACAAGCGGGTAGCGGCGGTGCGTCAGGTGCGCTGCCTCGGATTGGTCATCGGTCAGGAGCATCAACGCGAGGTCGATCCCGCCGCGTCGGGACGCGTGCTGGCGGATGCCTTTGCCCGCGGATGGTTTGACCTGCCCAAACTCGACCACGACCTCAAGCAGTTCATTGCCCGCGTGAACCTGATGGCGAAGTCGCTGCCTGACCTCGAGTTCCCGCCGTTTGATGCCCCCGCGACGCTGCGTGCGCTCGCGTCGGCATTCGAGGGCATGACCTTGGTGAAAGAGGCGCAGGCGGCTGAACTCAGACCGCATTTCCGAAAACACCTGGCGCCTGAGCAGCTCGGCTGGCTCGATGAATTGCTCCCACTTTCGATTCCCGGGCTGGGAACCGAGGCCAAGCCGCTCAAGCTTTCCTACCTGGATCCAGTGGAGGATGAGGACGAACCGTCAGTGCCCTCGGTTCAGGTGAAACTCAACGATTGCTGGTCGCTGAAGGCGCATCCGCAGGTGGCGGAGGGACGCCTCCCGGTCCGGCTCTGGCTTATGTCGCCCGACGGCAAGCGTCTGGAAGGAACCACGGATTTCGCCGCCTGGAAAAACAGCGCCTACCCGAAACTTCGCGCCGCACTTCGGGCCAAGTATCCCGGCTTTGTGTGGCCCTGAGCCGGACTCAGTGCGACGCCGCCAAGGCTTTGGCTCCGATGTCGCGCCGGAAGTGCATGCCGTCGAAATGGACCTTCGACAAGGCTTCGTAGGCGCGGGTTCGCGCCGAGGCCATATCGGGTCCAAGGGCGGTAACGCCCAGCACACGACCGCCATTGGTGACGATGCGTCCGTCTTTCACCGTGGTACCAGCGTGGAAGACTTTCACGCCGGGCAGGGCATCGGCGGCGCTCAGTCCCACGATCTCCTGGCCCTTGTGAACCGGTCCCGGGTATCCGGCGCTGGCTGCCACGACGCAGACACAGGCCTCGCGCGACCAACGGAGGGTTTGGCGATCGAGGGTGCCCTCGACGCTCGCGATCAGGAGGTCCACGAGATCGTTTTCGAGACGCGGCAGATACACCTGGGCCTCAGGATCGCCAAAGCGTGCGTTGAATTCGATCACCTTGGGTCCATTGCGGGTGAGCATGACTCCCGGATAGAGCAGTCCGCGGAAATCGATTCCGTCGGCCGCGCATCCGGCCAGCCAGGGACCCAGGATCTGTTCTCCCACGCGTTCGAGTTCGGCATCGGTGAGGAACGGAGCAGGGGAGTAGGTTCCCATGCCGCCGGTGTTGAGGCCGGTGTCACCGTCGTGCGAGCGCTTGTGATCCTGCGAGGTGGGAAAGAGTTTCGCGGTTCGGCCATCGCAGAGCGCGTGGAGGGAGATTTCCATGCCCTCCAGGAGTTCCTGGATGACCAGTCGGGCGCCGGCCTGACCAAATGCCTTGTCGACGAGGATTTCATCCACGGCGCGTTCCGCCTCGGCGACGGAGGTGGCGAGCAGCACGCCCTTGCCGAGGGCGAGTCCGTCGGCCTTCACGGCGCAGCGTCCATCGAGGGAGGCGCAATAGCGTTTGGCTTCCGCGGGATCCGTGAAGGTGCCGGATCGCGCGGTGGGAATGCCGTGGCGCTCCATGAAATCCTGGGAGAACGCCTTGGAGGCCTCAAACTGCGCGGCGCGCTGGTTCGGACCCCAGATGCGGAATCCGGCGGCCTGGAAGCGATCCACCACCCCCAGCGCAAGCGGATTGTCCGGGCCGACCACGGTGAGATCCGGACGGCTCGCTTTGGCGAAGTCGAGGAGGGCGTCGATTTGATCGGCCCCGATGGCGATGTTCTCCACCGGATTCCCCGAAGCAGCGAGTCGTTCCAAAGCAGTCCCGGCATTTCCAGGCGCCACCCAGAGTCTCGAGAGTTGACGCGACTGGGCCAACTTCCACACCAGGGCGTGTTCACGACCGCCGGATCCAAGGACGAGCACTTTCATTGCGTCCCGCGATGCAATCAGGAAGCAACCGGAGGCGGGAGCGAAAAGGAGACGCGCGGTCAGCGGCCGGTTGGCGCCGAAGGGGACGGAAGGGAGGCAGCAGCCGAGCGAAGCGCCGGCTCCAGCACCGTCCACACGTTGGTGGCTACCCGTCGATGGCCCTCAGCGGTGGGATGGATCTGGTCCGATTGATTGAGGGCTGGGACTCCGCCGACGCCTTCAAGCAGGAAGGGAATCAATGCTGCAGACTGCGATTTGGCCACCGCGGGAAAGACGTCGCGAAAGGCCTGCGTGTAGTCGGTTCCCAGGTTGGAGGGCATCTGCATTCCCGCGAGGACCACTCGCACCTGCGGGTAGGCGGCGCGGGTTTTCAGGATGATCGTCACCAAATTGGACCGGGTTTGTGCGGGCGACAGGCCGCGAAGGCCGTCATTGCCTCCGAGTTCGAGAAGGAGGACATCCACCGGGCGTTTCAGGATCCAATCCACCCGTCTCACGCCCCCGGCGGTGGTGTCACCGCTCACGCCGGCGTTGGCCACCCGGAACGGCAACCCGGCTGCGCGGATCCATCGGTCCAGAACGGCGGGATAGGCGTCGGCAGGATTCAAACCGTATCCGGCGGCGAGGCTGTCGCCGAGCACCACGAGAGTTTTGAGTGCTGGTTCGTCGGCTTGAAGGTCAGCGGCCGCGATCCCCGTGACGACAACGCCAACCAGCAGCGCCCGGAGCGGCCGCCAACGGGGCGCGCTGGATTGTTTGGCATTCGGGAAACACATCGGTTTGAACCAAGCGGGTTTCGAACGACGCGTCAATGGGGTACGAGTTTTTGAACGGTGCTACCTGCCTTGCACGCCAGAATGCGAGATTCTCCTAGCCCATCGTCAGGTTGTTGATCCGCGATTCCGCTCCGATGTTGTTTAGAGTTGAATACGATTTGCCCCCCAGTTCTGCGGCCCATGTCCTGCCTATCCTCTGCGTTGCGGCGGCAGTGGTCCTTCGCGGTGGGCTGTGCCGCGGTCGTCGCCTCGAGTGCGACGGGGATGGCGTCGACGAGCCTGCTGACGACCTACGACGTCATTGTTCGCAACAATTTCAGCACCACGACGGATGTTCGCGGGATGGTCGTTGCCGCGAATTACACGGGCACCGCCGGAGGACCGTTTGCTCAGGACCTTTCGACAACGACCGCCGGCACGGATACCACGTTCATCCAGAACAGC
>JANXMD010000559.1 GCA_025354845.1 Verrucomicrobiota bacterium
CTCCCCATCCGCCATTGCCTCGTCAGCCTCGGCAAACGGGAGAAAATCAGCCGGCTCTATGTGCACCCGCAGACGCTCGCGCAGTGCCGCGGCTGGATTCAGCGGAATTTCCCGCACGCCGAGCTGATCGAGACCAGTTCCAACGCCCGCAGCGCCGAACACGCCACCAAGGAGAAGACCGCGGGCGCCATCTGCGGCCTCTTTGCCGCCGAAAAATACGCCGTGCCGGTGCTCGAGGCCGACATCCAGGACAACGCCGCCAACGCCACGCGCTTCCTCGTCCTCGGGCGCCAGTGCCCGCCCCCGAGCGGCAAGTCGGTGGACCGCACCAGCCTGATGTTCAGCATCCGGGACGAGGCCGGCGCGCTGCACCGTGCCCTCGCGCCGTTCCGCCGCTTTCGCATCAACATGACCAAGATCGAGTCGCGCCCGAGCAAGCGGAAGGCCTGGGAATACTTCTTCTTCGTCGACTGCGACGGCCATTGCGAGGAGCCCAAAGTGTCCAAGGCGATCGCTCTGCTGGGCCAGCACTGCAGCTTCGTTAAGGTACTGGGTTCGTATCCCAATTCGGACTGAGCGGCAGTCGTCGCCGTCACCTCATGCGCACTCTGGGGGTCACGTTGGGCGACATTACCGGGATCGGTCCCGAGGTGGCGCTCAAGGCCATCGCCCGCGATCTGGGTCTCGACAACAGCACTCGCTACGTCCTCATCGGTGACGCCGCGGTTGCTGATCACTACTGCGGCCTCCTCGGCCTCGAGGGTGCCGTGCCAGCGTGGAGCGATCGTGAAGGCGCAGGAGCCGGAAGCCGACTGTACGTGCACGATCCGGGCCTTCCGCCGCTGCCCGCGGGTCTGCCTCCCGGGGATGCGCTGGCGGCCCGGGCCGCGGTGGCTTGGCTGGAAGCCGGGGCCCGACTGTGTCTTTCGGGCGAACTGGATGGGATGGTCACGGCACCAGTGAGCAAGGAGGCCATCCTGGCCGCGGGGATTCCGTTTGTCGGACAAACCGAATTTCTCGCCCAACTGGCCGGCGTTCCAGATCCGGCCATGATGCTCCTGGGTCATGACGACCGCGGCCGCTGGCTCCGCGTCGTGTTGGCGACGACCCATGTTCCCCTTGCCCGCGTGGCCCAGGCCCTCACCCGGGAGGCGGTCCTGTCGGCCATTCGACGCGCCCGCGAGGCTTGCCGCTGGCTGCGTCTCGATCGCGAGCGCATCGCCGTCTGCGGCCTCAACCCCCACGCCGGAGAGGGGGGGCGCATGGGCACCGAGGAGGGGACGGTGATCGCCCCTGCCGTACACACCGCTCGCGCCGAGGGGGTGGACGTTCACGGACCGTTCTCCGCCGATACGCTGTTCCATCGGGTTTACGCCGGGGACTACGACGCCGTGGTCGCGATGTATCACGATCAGGGGTTGGTGCCGTTGAAGATGGTGGCCTTTGAAACCGGCGTGAACTGGACGCTGGGCCTGCCTTTTGTTCGCACCTCGCCGGATCACGGCACCGCCTACGATCTCGCCGGCCGGGGCGAGGCGGATCCGTCGAGTATGGCCGCGGCGCTGCGCCTGGCCCGGGAACTGACCGAGGCGGGTCCACCGCAGGCAGTAAGATGAGTTGGGAATAACGGGAAATCGGTTGCTGATTGCCCGGGCCGGACGTTCCATCGCTTCAATCCCCTCACGATCCCAACCGCCCCCTCCCGTGAATCCCAGCCAGCCGCCCGCCCCTGACTTGCAAGCCGTGCCCGGCCCGGGGCAGGCACCGGTCGCGCTCGCTGAGTCCCGCTTCTGCCGGCATCTCAAACCGGACCAGTTTGAGTTCGTGCACAAAACGTCGGAGGTTCGCCGCTACGCCGCCGGTGAGGTGATCTTTGTCGAAGGGCAGAAAGGCGACGGCCTCTACGTCATCGGCGAGGGCGTGGTGCAGATCTCCGCCGCCTCGGCGCCCAACCGAACCCACGTCCTCTCGCGCATGGAGGCCGGGAATTACTTCGGCGAAATGGCCATCTTCGACGGCCTCCAGCGATCCGCTACTGCCACCGCGCTCACCGATTCGGTGCTGCACTTCCTCCCGATCAACACAGTGCTGGAGCTGTTGTCCAACTCACCGTTGCTGGCCGCTTCGATCGTCCGGGATTCGAGTCTGCGGATGCGCGACTTCAATCGCCGCTTCCTGGAGGAGTCCCTGAAGGCCGAGCGCCTTCAGTTGGTGGAACGCCTCTCCAGAACCATTGTCCACGACTTCCGGAATCCGCTGAACGTCATCGGTATCGCGGCCGACCTTGCGGCCGAAGAAAATGCCTCGGTCACGGCGCGACGCTCGGCGCGCGATCGGATCCGAAAGCAAATCGAGGTTATTAACCGCATGATGCACGAGCTGCTGGAGTTCACCCGCGTGGTCCCGGCTCGGGCCGCGCTGCCCGCGGTGTCGTACGCCGACTTCCTCCGCGACATGCTGCTCGAACTCCGCGCCGAGGCGGTGGTTCGCGGCGCGGCGGTCGAGGTGGATCCCGTCCTGCCCGACGTCGTTCTGCGCATCGATCCACCCCGTCTTTCAAGGGTTTTCACCAACCTCTACCAGAACGCCTTCGATTCCGTCTCCGGGCGCGAACAGCCGCTGATCCGGGTGCACTTTTCGGTCGATGACGCCTGGGTCACCACCGAGATCGCCGACAACGGTGTGGGCATTCCCGCCGCGCATCTTCGGCACGTCTTCGAACCCTTCTTCACCCACGGCAAGGACCACGGCACCGGCCTCGGTCTCGCCATCTGCGAACGCATCGTCCGGGAACACGGCGGCAAGATTGAGGTGGAAAGCGAAGCCGGCCGCGGGGCGATCTTTCGCGTGCGTTTGCCCCGGGGGAACACCCCGTACAGCGCCGCTTGACCCCTCGCGTGATCACGCGCACGACGGGTTGCCTGGGTTCCCGATTGACCTCGAATTTGACCGGCGTACGCTGCGTCCAGTCACCTCACATCACCTCTGCACGCACCTCCCATGTCCACACCTCATTCCAATCCATCCCCGCAACCACCCTCCGGCTCGTCTCGACGTGACTTTATCAAGCGTGCCACGGCCGCTGCGACGGTTGCCGGGGCCGCGTCCACCATCGCTGGATGCGCCACCACCGGCGGCGGCGTGGAACAGAGTGTGAAATCAGGCGTCGCGCCCTGGCAGGGTCGCGTCATCGGAGCCAACGACCGAATTGTTTGCGGGTTCGTCGGCGTGGGCGGCCAGGGCTACGGCGCCCATGTGTCCACCTGCAAGGACGTGGACGAAAAGGTCAACAACATCGCCCTCGCTGCCATCTGCGACGTATCGAAGCATCGCGTGGAAGTGGGCAAGGCCAAGGCCGGCCCTCAGGCCCAGGGCTACGGCGACTACCGCCAGGTGCTTGAGCGGAAGGACATCGACGTCATCTTCTGCGCCACGGTCGATCACTGGCACACCAACATCACCTGCGACGCGCTCCAATCCGGCAAGCATGTGTACGTTGAGAAGCCGATGACCCGCTATCTCAGCGAAGCCTTCCGCATTTACGACACTTCCAAGAGCACCGGCAAGATGGTGCAAGTGGGCTCGCAGGGTTGCTCCGACAAGAAATGGCACAAGGCCGCCGAATGGATCCGCGCCGGCAAGATCGGTCCGGTGGTCATGAGCCAGGGCAGCTACATGCGCAACAGCCCCAAGGGCGAGTGGAACTACACCATTCAAAAGTGGGCGAGCGCCGACGACATCGACTGGGCCACCTGGATGGGCAAGCAGATCAAGAATAAGGTGCCCTTCAACCCCGATCACTACTTCCGCTGGCGCAAGTACCAGCCCTATTGCTCCGGCCTGCTGGGCGACCTGTTCCCGCACAAGCTGCATCCGTACATGCTCGCGACCGGCAATCCGGAGTTCCCTCTCCGCGTCGCCAGCGTCGGCAACAAAAAGGTCCAGACCGATCTCAAGTCGGAGGGCGACTCCAAGACGGCCTACATCCGCGACGTACCCGAGATCGTGCAGCTCATCGCCGAATTCCCGAGCGGCATGGTGATGCACATCACCTCCAGCACGGTGAACGAACAAGGCACCCAGGAGATGATCCGCGGCCATAAGGCGACTCTCACCATGGCCGGCAACAAGGTGGAGCTGAAGCCCGAGCGTCCCTTCGCCGAGGAGATTGATGGCGTCACCAGCGAAGCCTTCACCGGCGATCAAACGGAGAGCGTGGCCAATCACCACCGCAACTTCTTCAAGGCCATCCGCGGTCTGGAACCGCAGAACTGTGGCATGGACCTGGCAGTCAAGGTTCAGACCGTCATCTCCCTCGCCGAAATGAGCGAACGCCTGGGCATGATGTGCTACTTCGATCCCGCCACCCGCAAGGTCTCCGACGGCTCGGGCCGCGAGATCACTCCGATCACCTACGGCACCCTCGCGGCTTCGTAATCGGGTCGTTCCCAAACTTCATCGACGCAGCCGGCCTCCACGCGGGGCCGGCTGTTTCGTTTCGCCACGCCGAGGTTTCGACACGGATTTCACGGATTCTCACAGAAGGCCATGAGCGATGAGGTTCCAGGTTCAGCTCCGGTCCTGGTGGCGCGGCAGGCGATGGCCACGCGATTTGAGTTTGTCTTGCACGGGCCGAATCCCGCCGGCCTCCGCGCCGCCGCCGAGGAGGCGCTGGACGAGGTCGAACGCATCGAAAATCAACTCAGTCTGTTTCGTCCCCTCACCGACGTCGCGCGGATCAACGCCCGCGGCGCAACGGGTCCGGTGAAGGTGGCGCCCGAGGTCTTCCGCTTGATCCAACGTGCGGTGACGTTATCGATGGCCACCGACGGCGCGTTCGACATCACCGCCGGGGCGTGGATGCACGCCTGGGGATTTCATGCCGGGGCTCAGGCTCCCGTTGCAGACGCCGCGGAGAAGGACGTCACCAGCGGGGCCGAGTTTTTGGAGTTGGACGCCGAGGCGTTTACCGTGCGTTTCACCCGCCCGGGGATGCGTCTCGATCTCGGTGCACTCGGCAAGGGCTACGCGCTGGACCGGGCCTCCGAGTGCCTGCGCGATGCCGGAGTCACTTCGGCCCTGCTGCACGGCGGCACGAGTTCGATTGTCGCCATCGGACCGCCACCCAACTCTGCGGCCGGATGGAAGATTGCGCTGCCCACCAGGGAAGCCGTCTTGCTGCTGGATGAATCGCTTTCCGTCTCCGCAACCTGGGGGCGAACTCTGGAGGTCAGCGGCATTCAACGCGGCCACGTGATCGACCCCCGCAGCGGCGAACCCATCCCGGGACCTTGTATGGCCGCCGTGGTCTGTCCCCTGGCCGCGGATTCGGATGCACTTTCCACCGCGTTCCTGGTCCTGGGACTCGCCGGACGTGATCGAATCCAGCAGGCATCGCGATCCGACAGGCTCTGGTTTTCCACGGAGGACCATTCGCTCCCAACCTGAAGGTATTCGGCGCCCGACTCCTTAGCGTCCACCTCAAACCCGAGGCAAGTCCCGCCCGTTCGGAGTTCCGGCTTCAGGCGGTCTGGGAGCCCGTCGGCAGGGAATCGGCGCCGTCAAACATTCCGCTCACCCGACTCCACCATGCGCTTGACGATTGGCCTTGGTATCCAATCCTCGGGGCATGGAGGCAGGTTCCGGATCTTCAGAACGACAAAAGCGCATTTCCGTCCCGTTGGTTCTCATTGCGACAGTGTTGCTGTTCGTCGTGATGACCCTTACCAAGCTCATCACTCAGCGTCCCTTCGTGGACATCGCCCCCTCACATCCTCTTTGGACCGCGTCGATCACGGGGACCACCGGAGACCTCGCGGAGATCTGGGTTTGGACCCCCACGGCAACCCTGAGAACCAACATGCCGGTGCCCGTGGAGCTCCGCTTCCGCGACAAGAACCTGTTGCTTCAGGTCCGAAGCGCTCAGAACCGCGACATGGCGTTGGATGTGAGTGGAACAGAAAACCGCAACGGACATGGGCGCCTCACCGCGGGAGGATCCAACAGCGTCTCCTTTACTTCTGTGGCTCGGATCCCCTTCTTCTCGGTTGACTGTTACACCGGCGTCTCTCCTCCGTCCCTTCCCCTGGGGATTCGCCCGGTGTTCGACAAGTTCCCGTACCTCATCCTGTCCAGCTTCGACATCGTCACCAACGCCGTCACGAGCCCGTAGGATTCTTCACCAGACGCTCTAATCAACTTGATCCCCTTCGGGTATTTGCCCCGGAATCAAGAAAGTGAGAATCAGATCGCCCTCGCCACACACCATCAGACCGGAGAATCGCTTGTACCAGCGGCCAGTTGGCACCTCCGGATCTTGATCGAGCCACCCGGCGAGAAGCCCGAGTTGATCCGCAGAAATCTGTCGACGCTGAATCCTTTCCAGAAGATGGAGGAATAGCGGGCGTGGCAGGTTTCTTCGCCGAACTCTAGGCATCGGGCGAATCGCCGTAGAAGCCACGGAGGAGCTCGTCTTTGAGCACAAGACCGGAGCTCGTTTCTCCGGCATCGGCGAGCCGTTGAGCCAGTTCGACGAGGCGTTCGGGAGGCAATGCCCCTCCGAATCTCAACGCCGAGGTGAATTCAATCACCTTAGCCTGCTCGCTCGGCGGCAACGCGAGAATCTCTGCCATGACCTGCCGGGCGTCCATTCTTCGACGCTAGAAGCGGTCCCCGGGACGGTCAACTGGCCATTCCGGCCACACCACGAGCAGCGCAAACGGGAACTCCTACCAACCCGCTCTTCGCCTCAGTAACTCTGCGCCTCTGCGCCTCTGCGGTTCACTCCCCTCCGAGCCCTGCGGCTCAGAGCGACAGCACGCGGGCGCTGGTGATCGCCGGATCTTTGCTCAGCTCATCGAGCGCCGCCTGGGGGGGGACACTGTCGAGGTGCAGCACGGTGAGCGCCTCGCCGCCCGCCGCGTCGCGCGACAGGCTCATGTTGGCAATGTTCACGCCGTGCTTGCCGAGGACGCTGCCCAGGAAGCCCACAATGCCGGGGCGGTCCTTGTTGTTGATCAGAAGCACGTGGCCGCTGATCGGAATCTCCACCGGTTGGCTGTACAGGCGGACGATGCGTGGGTTGTTCGGCGACCCGAAGAACGTGCCACCAGCCGAAATGACCTTGGCCGAGCCGTTGAAGGCCTGCACGTGCAGCCATTCGTTGAAAGTCACCGGCTCGTCGGATTTCTTTTCCTCAACACTCAACCCCAAGGCCGCCGCGGCGCTGCGGACGTTGATGTTGTTGATGTCCTTCATCCCGCTGCCCGCCGCCACGCTGAGAAAACCGCGAAGAACGGCTCGGGTGACGGGATCGGTCTGCGGCAGATCCTGCGCCTTCCCGCCGTAGGTAATGTACAGCCGATCAATGGGGCCAGGTGCGAGCTGCCCGAGCACCTTGCCCAGCTTCTCTCCGAGTACCAAGTAGGGCTTTACCAGTTCGAAGGTCTTGGCATCGACACCGGGAAGATTGACCGAATTGCGCACCTCGCCAGTGAGCAGGAATCCCGTGATGACCTCGGCAACTTCCAGGCCGCACTTCTCCTGCGCCTCTTCGGTGCTCGCTCCGAGATGCGGGGTGAGCACGACGTTGGGCAAGGTGCGGAACTTGTGATCCGAAGGAAGCGGCTCCACGTGGAAGACATCCAGCGCGGCACCGGCCACCTTGCCAGATTCGAGCGCCGCCACGAGGTCGCCCTCGTGGATGATTTCCCCTCGGGCGCAATTCACGAGGCGCACGCCGGGCTTCATCTTGGCGAACGCGCTGGCGTTGAGCATCTCGCGGGTCTCCTTGGTCACCGGCATATGGACGGTGATGAAGTCGGCCTGTTGGTAAATCGCGTCGGGATCACTCGCCGCTTCAAACCCCAACGATTTCGCTCGGGCCTCGGTGAGAAACGGATCGTAGGCCACCACACGCATGCCGAAGGCGAGGGCTCGCTTGCCGACCTCGGTGCCAATGCGGCCCGCGCCGAGAATGCCGAGGGTCTTGCCCTGGATCTCAGTTCCTTGGAACGCCTTTCGATCCCACTTGCCCGCAACCATGGTGGCGTGGGCCGCCGGGATCTTGCGCGCGAGGGCGCCCAGCATGAAAAAGGTGAGCTCGGCGGTGGTGACCGTGTTGCCAGCCGGGGTGTTCATCACCACGACGCCGCGGGCGGTGGCGGCTTCCACATCCACGTTGTCCACGCCGACGCCGGCGCGACCCACGACCTTGAGGCGGGTGGCCGCCTCCAGGACCTTGCGGGTGACCTTGGTCTCGGAGCGGACCACCATGGCATCGACATCCGCCACGATAGGCAGGAGTTCGGCCTCGGTCAGGCGCTTCGACAGAACGGTCACCTTGAACTCAGGACGGGCCTGGAAAAAGGCGATACCACGGGGCGAAATCGGGTCGCAAACAAGTACGTGCATAACTCGAAGGGGCGGACGCTAGGCACCCCGACCGGGTCGGTCAACGCGGGAGGCGCTCCCATTTTGCATTCGCCTTTGCGCTTTTCCCGCCGACCGAATGGGTCTTGCCTTCCCGAATGCCCGCGCTCGCCACCCTTCTTCCCGTGATTGCCGCATCGGGAGATCTCACCTCGCGGCTCTCCAACCATGAGGTTCTTCTCCGATTGGGCGCGGCTTCTCTGTTCGGCGCCCTGGTGGGATTCAATCGCGAGATCCACTTTAAACCCGCCGGAATTCGCACCCAGGCCCTCGTGGCCCTGGGCGCGGCGACCGTCACGCTGGTGACTTCCGATCTGGTTCTCGAAAGCGGACAGCCGAATGTCGATGCCATCAGCCGGGGCATGCAGGGAGTGATCACCGGCATCGGATTCCTCGGCGCTGGGGCCATCCTGCGCGACCGTTCGGGGGTCCAGGTTCACGGGCTCACCACGGCCGCTTCCGTGTGGATTTCCGCTGCCCTCGGCCTCGCCTGCGGGGCGGGATTGTGGCGCCTTGCGCTCATTCCACTCGGTCTGGCACTGGGGATTCTTTGGCTGCTCCAGCCAGTGGAGGAACTAATCCACCGCCGATTTAGCCCACCGCCACCCCCGCCTCCCGCGTCGTGAACAAGCTCCCGTTGCCAAGGCGCAAAGGACCAACCTACGCTGGCACCACACGGCCGGCCTTTGTCCGCGCCATCCATGAGCGAATACCGCGTCCAATTCGAAGTCTTTGAGGGTCCCCTGGACCTCCTCCTGCATCTCGTGAAGAAGCAGGAGGTGGACATCTATCAGGTGAACCTCACCCGGATCGCCACCGAGTTCGTCGCCTACATCGAGCAGATGCGAGAGCTCGACCTCGAGGTAGCGGGCGAGTTTCTCGTGATGGCGGCCTCCTTGCTGTACATCAAGAGCCGCGAACTGCTCCCGGTAGATCTTCAGGTGAAGCCCGAGACCGAGGAGGAAGAAGGGGACGATCCCCGGTGGGAACTCATCCGCCGCCTGGTGGAATACAAGAAGTTCAAGGACGCCGCTGCCGCGCTGCAGACCTGTGAGGAACAGGCCGAGAACCGCTATTCCCGTCGCCCTGGTAAACTGGAGTTCACCGAAGACGTCGCCCCAAAACGCGGTGAGGTCTCGATGTTCGACCTCGTCGGCGCGGTCAGCCAGATCCTCAAACGGTTTCAGGCCCGTGACGACATCCGCGAGATCAACGCCGATCCCCACACCGTCAGCGAGAAGATCGAGTCCCTTCGCCTCCTGGTCACCGCAGGCCGGGTGGTGAAGTTCTCTGACCTGTTCGCCTCCGCGCGCAGTCGGAACGAAGTGGTGGTCACCTTTCTGGCCATGCTGGAGCTCACGCGTCTCAAACACCTGATCCTCGTGCAATCCGATGATTTCGGTGAAATCGAGGTGACACTCGCCCCGACTGCCATAGCTCCAGCCTCCGAAGCTTCCGCGGCGCCCGCTGAAGTCCCCGCAGAGTCGGTCGCCGAGGCAGCCGCTCTGGTGCCGGAAGTGCCCCCCCTCGAACCCGTTTCCGAACTCGTCAACGAACCCCTTCCGCCTGCCACCCCTGCACCCGGGGATTCCGCCGCCGGGACCTGATCCCCTGTTTCGCGATGGTCCAACAACTGTTTTTCATGGAACTCAAGTTCATCCTCGAATCCCTGCTGATCGCGGCGCCGAAGCCGCTCGCCGCGGGTGAATTGCGGGACATTCTCACCCGCTCCGCCGCCGAGGAAGGCGCCCCAGAGCACGTGCGCTCCTGCCACAAGCTGCCCGTGGACAAGATCGAGGAAGCCCTGAACACCCTCGCCCTCGAGCACGAAGCCGCAGGCCGCAGCTTTCGCCTGCTCTGTGTGGCGGGTGCCTGGCAGTTCGTGACGCTTCCGGATTTCGCCCCCTGGCTCCGCGCTTTCGTGGGTGTGAAGAACCGTCCTACCAAGCTGTCGCAGCCTGCCCTGGAATCCCTCGCCGTCATTGCCTATCGCCAGCCCGTTACTCGCGCCGAGATTGAACAGATCCGCGGCGTCGCCGTGGATGGGGTGATCACCACGCTGAAGGAACGCGGGCTCATCGAAGAGGCAGGACGCGCCGAAGTCATCGGGCGTCCCATGCGGTACGCCACCACCTCTGCATTTCTGGAGTATTTCGGCCTGGGTTCCCTGGAGTCCCTGCCCGCCGCCGATGAATTGCGGCGGATTCCGATTCTGCGACCAGAGTCCCTGCAAACCGCCGACGCGAGCCCCTCGGCGCCTGCGGATCCTCAACTCGCGTTGCCGACCGACAGTGCCGCCGATCAGCCTGCGACCGAAGCGGCCTCCTCGCCCCCGGCAATAGTGGAATCGGGATCGGAATATCCAGTCGAATCCCCCTCCAGCGAAAATCCGCCTACCGTTTCCTGATCGGATCACCTTACCGATAACGGTTGTCATTGACTTGGCCACGGCGTCCCCAGCGGCCTCAGGTGCCTACTCCACCCGCGCTCCCAGGGTGATGGTCTGCGTCGTGGTTGGAAACACGGTCATTGGAGTCGAGAACGTCGCGGGGATATCCAATCCAGTACCTCAGTGCCCCCTCTCGAAAGTGCAACGTAGCCTCCGAGGGAACGAGGCGGATCCTCGGGACAGGTGGAAAGCCCCCCAGCCGATGGACTCCGAACGGTCTCGGAGTGCGGCAGTCCTCTGCCGCTCTGGCTGGGAACGGGACGGTTGGTCCTGCATCCGGGTTCGCGAGTCGAGAGCGCGAGAGGACTCGCGCACTCCAGGACGCTGTCGCGCTCACCTGATGTGTCTGGAGTGGTTCTCCCTCCTGGGTTCCTGGGTTCCAAATTCAACCCCTCTGGCCGGCAAGATGCCGGCGCTCCGGACGGGCTGAAGACGGGACTCCGAACGGGGTGGCCGGATTCCGGGGCCCTTCCATCTCCTATCTCCTCAGGTTCTCTGCGTCTCGGCGCCTCTGCGGTTCTCTTTCGACGCCGATTAGGCCATCGAGCGCGCGATCGAATTCCACCAGACGTCGTGGAGTGCAGCGACCGACTCGGACCATTTGCCGGCGGTCGACTTCAGCGTCAGCACCTCGCCTCCGACCGTGCCAATCACCGCTGCGGGCACTCCCATCGCCTGCGCCTGACGCACCACCCGTGCGGCATCGGTTCGGGCGACGGAAATCACCACGCGATTCTGCGTTTCGCCGAACAGCAGCGCATCGGTGCGTGCTGCGCCTGCCACCGCGGTAAGATCCACTTCGGCGCCGAGGAACTGAAAGGTCTCGCGGGCTAGCTGATGGCTGAAGCAGCACTCCGCCAGCGCGACGGCGAGTCCGCCGTCGCTGCAATCATGCGCGCTGTGCACCACACCCTCGCGGATCAAGCCGATCAAGGTGGTGTGCAGCTGGGTCGCCGCCTCGAGGTCGACCCGCGGAGGGGTGCCGGTCTTGAGGCCGTGAACCGCCTTCAACCAAATGCTGCCACCCAGGCCTTGGATTGGATCGTTCAGGTCCACCGCATCGCCCAACAACACGATGACGTCACCCGCCTGCTTGAACCACTGGGTGGTGATGTGCTCGAACTTATCGATGATGCCGACCACCGCGACGGTGGGCGTCGGGTCAATGGCACCCAGCGAGCCTCGTTGATTGTACAGCGACACGTTGCCTCCGGTGACCGGAGCCTGGAACGCTCGGCAGGCCTCGGCGAGACCGCGCACCGATTCCTTGAGCTGCCAGAAGATCTCCGGGTGATGCGGATTGCCGAAGTTGAGATTGTCGGTGGATCCAATCGGAACGGCGCCAGAGCAGGCGAGATTGCGGCAGGCCTCGGTGACGGCGGCCTTACCTCCCTCGTACGGATCGAGGTACACGTAGGTCCCGTTGCAATCGACGGTGAAGGCCACGAATTTCTCGGGCACCGGTCGATCGCCAGCGATGGCTTTGACGGCCTCGCTCATGACCGGAAGCGAATCGGCTTTGATGCGAATGACCGCGGCATCGCTGCCCGGACAAACCACGGATCCGTCGCGGACCATGTGATCATACTGGCGGTACACCCAGTTCTTCGACGCGACCGTTGAATTGCCGAGAACCGACTTCAGCTCCGCGACGCGGTCGCCGGAATCGGGAATCCCGTCGAGGCGGAAGCTGCGAACCGCAGTCAGATAGGCCGGCTCCGCGGCTTCGCGGTAGTACACCGGAGCCTCGTCGGCGAGCTTCTTGGCCGGAAGGTCCACCACCACGCGACCTCCATGTCGCACCACCATCCGGCCGGTGTCGGTCACAAAGCCGATTTCCGCCCAAGGCAGATCCCACTTGTCGAAAACCTTCTTCACCTCTTCCTCGCGACCCTTGTGGACGACGATGAGCATGCGCTCCTGGGATTCGGAGAGCATGATCTCGTAGCTCGACATGTCCGGCGCGCGCTGGGGAACCCGGTCGAGTTCGATCTCGATGCCGGTGCCCGCGCGGGCGGCGGTCTCGCAGGTGGAGCAGGTGAGACCGGCGGCGCCCATGTCCTGCATGCCCGCCACAGCGCCGGTGGCTAGGAGCTCCAGACACGCCTCGCAGACCAGCTTCTCCATGAACGGATCGCCCACCTGGACGGCGCCGCGTTGCTGCTCGGCCGATTCCTCAGTGAGGTCCTTCGAAGCAAAGGCCGCGCCCGCGAGACCGTCGCGCCCGGTGGCGGGTCCGACGTAAAAGACCGGGTTGCCCACGCCGTGGGCGGCGCCGCGGGTGATCTGCTCATGACGCAGCACGCCGAGGGCGAAGGCGTTGACCAGCGGATTGCCCTCGTACGAGCGGTCGAAGGCCACCTCGCCAGCGATGGTGGGAATGCCGAAGCAGTTGCCGTAATGCGCGATGCCACCCACCACACCGGTGAACAGGCGGCGCACCTCGGGATTGGTCAGCTCGCCGAAGCGGAGCGAATTCAGCGCCGCCACCGGTCGGGCGCCCATGGTGAAGATGTCGCGAATGATGCCACCCACGCCGGTTGCCGCCCCTTGGAAGGGTTCCACCGCGCTGGGGTGGTTGTGGGACTCAATCTTGAAGGCGATGGCCACGCCGTCGCCGACGTCCACGATGCCGGCATTCTCCTCACCTGCGCCGACGAGAATTGAGGCACCCTTGGTGGGGAAGGTGCGGAGGACGGGACGCGTGTTCTTGTAGGAACAGTGCTCCGACCACATCACGGAAAAGATACCCAGCTCGGTATATCCCGGCTCGCGGCCGAGGATTTCGAGGATCTTCTGGTACTCCTCCGGGGTGAGGTTGTGCTTGGCGACCAGTTCCGGGGTGATGGCGGGCTCGTGCATCAAAACAAAACAAAAAAGGGGTGCCGGTCGGCACGGTGCCAACCGGAGTTCGGGCACAGTACGGAATCGGCGGGGGGGAACAAGCGTTTCGGAGAGACCGGTATTCCGACGCCGCCACTTCGCGCTTTTTACCACCATTCCCGCTGGCATAGGGTCCGCTCGCCGCATGCGTGACAAGAAAACCTGGGATGAGCTCCTCGAACGGACCCTGACGATTCTCGTTCCGGGCTTGGTGGTGCTGAACGCGCTGCTTTTCGGCGGCGTCCAGAATCCGGAGTTCTCCGCCCTGGCCGCGTTTGGCTGTGTGCTTTGGGCGGCGCGATTCTGGTTGAACCGCTCGCATCGCCTCCTGTTCCACCCGGTCGTTTTGCCGCTTCTGGCCTTCCTCGCGTACGCGGCGTACCGCACCCAGCAGGTGGACGTCACCTACCCAG
>JANXMD010000609.1 GCA_025354845.1 Verrucomicrobiota bacterium
CTGGAACAGCTTCGCTCCAACCACGCTTGGCAGGACATCCCGGTCATCGACGTCACCGCAAAGGACCTCACCGACGAGGATCATCAGCGGTTGAATCATCAGGTGACGCTGATCCTGGAAAAGGGCGGCTTTCAAACCGAGACCTTGCTGGCGCAGATCCGTTCCAGTCTCCGCGGGGTTCCCGCGAATCCAACCTCCTCATCAAACTGACACGCTCCCATGCCCCGCATACTCCTGGTCGAAGACAACGAGTTGAATCGCGACATGCTCAGCCGCCGGCTCATCCGGCGCGGGTATGAAGTCACGCTGGCGGTCGATGGCGCCGAGGGCGTGGCGCGGGCAAGAGCGGATTTGCCGGATCTGATCCTGATGGACATGAGCCTGCCGGTGATGGACGGATGGGATGCTTCCCGGGCTCTCAAGGGGGATCCGGTTACCGCCCGAATCCCGGTGATCGCTCTCACCGCGCACGCCATGGCAGCCGACGAACAACGGGCCCGCGAAGCGGGTTGCGACGATTTTGACACCAAGCCCGTGGAGCTCGACCGGTTGCTCGGAAAGATCACCGTGCTGCTGGAGCGCTCCAAAATGGCATGAATCCCTCGCCCCAGGAGTTGTCGCGCATCCGGCACGAACTCCGGTCGCCGATCAACCAGATCATCGGCTATTGTGAACTCCTGCTGGAGGATGAATCCCTTCCGGCGGCGTTCACTCCCGACTTGGATCGGATTCTGTCGGGTGGGCGGCAATTGATCGAAGTCCTGACCGAGTACTTCGACGCCTCGCATTTCGAGGAACGCCGTCGAGATGTTTTTCAGCTTCACCACGATTTGCGAACTCCGGTGAATCACATCATCGGCTATACGGAACTGCTGGAGGAACTGGTCGCCGAAAATGCCGGGACCTCCGCCCAACTGGCCCAAGATCTGGGTCGGATCCGAACGGCGGCCCACCACTGGCTGGCATTGATGGAGGAGCACCTGATTTCATCCTCCCCGGAGGGATCCGTGGAGGGCGAATTCCTGCTGGCCTCGCCGGCGGTCACTCTGAACACGGGGTCTCCCCGAAGCGCCATTGCCGCCAATCATCATGGCGAGGGTCGCATCCTGGTGGTGGATGATGAGGCGGCGAACCGAGAGATTCTGGTGCGCCGGCTGGTGCGGCACGGGTATTCGATGACAGCAGTGGACAACGGCATGGATGCCTTGCGCCGCCTTCGTACCGAACCCTTCGACTTGGTCCTGCTGGACCTGTTGATGCCTGGAATCGATGGGTATCAGGTACTGGTCAAGCTGAAGACCGATGCCAAGTTGCGTCACATCCCGGTGCTGATGGTTTCCGGCCTCGACCAGGACAATGGAATCGCCCGGTGCATCGAGGCGGGTGCGGACGACTATCTGACCAAACCGTTCAATCCGGTGCTATTGCGCGCACGGATCGGGGCCTGTCTGGAGAGGAAGCGCCTTCGGGACCGGGAGCGGGAGACCCATCAGGCCCTGATCGACAGCCAGCGGTTGCTGGCCGCCGAGATCGCCGGGGCTGCCGAGTACGTTCGATCGCGGTTGCCGAGTCCTCTGACCGGGGAAGTGACGACTTCCTGGTGCTTTGAGCCTTCCGAACAACTGGGCGGCGATGCCTTCGGCTACCATTGGCTGGAGGAGCGGCAGTTGGCGGTGTACTTGCTGGATGTGTGCGGCCACGGGATCAGCGCGGCCCTTCTTTCGGTCTCCATCCTCAATCTACTTCGCAGCCATTCCCTAGCCCGTGTGGATTTCCGGCGGCCGGCCGAGGTGCTTTTGGAGTTGAACCGGGCTTTCCCGATGGAAGCGCACAATAATCTCTATTTTACTCTGTGGTACGGGGTGATCGACCTCGCCAACCGGAACCTCCGGTACTCGAGCGCGGGGCATCCGCCCGCGTTTCTTTGGACTCCCGGCACTCCCGACGCACCGGTCCATCGGCTGCGGACACGTGGCACACCGATTGGCTGCCTGCCGGAGGCTCGCTATGAGGAACTGGAGGTCACGGTTCCAATCGGTGCTCGGTTGCTGGTATTAAGCGATGGCGCTTATGAAGTCTGCACCGCCGACGGCCGGTCGGCGACCCTGGAAGATTTCGCCCGATGGCTCGATCGCGAGCGTCGGGTATCAGCCGTCACGCCGGATTCAGTCCTGAAGGCCGCACAACTTGGCAACGGCGGTCGACCGCTCGAGGACGATGTCTCGGTGGTGGTGATCGACGTTCCTTGAGTCTGTGACGTGTGGAACCGTGAGAGGCGCTGTCCGACCAAAGGGTTTCAACAAGGATGTGACCGGGCCTCCGAAACTGCTCCATGGGATGTGAGAGTTTTAGGCGTTGGTGACGTGCCCTGGTCCGCATCGAATCCATGGATCGATGCGATGTGAGGATGGTTCAGCGAGGCCAGCGCCTTGGCCCCACGCTCGAAGCGGGCAAGGCTGGTGGCATCCCGGCTGATACTCACGGGCAACACCTTGATCGCCACGTCGCGCCCAAGCTTGGTGTCGCTGGCGCGATACACCTCGCCCATGCCGCCTTCGCCCAGCTTGGCGGTGATCCGGTAGTGTGTGAGGGTTTGGTTGATCATGGCTCTGGAAAAACCTTCTTCAGCAGCGCCTGGAAGCGCGGCTCGGCACGCAGGGGGTCGAACATCGGATAGACTTTGAGAGCCCAACAATACCAATCCTGCTCCTCATGACATCTCTCCAGCCAATCCAGGGCCTCGTCCATTTCGCCGAGTCCAAGATGGAAAAGCATCCGCAGCGCAGGTGAGACATAGCGCTGTTTCGCCCGGTCGTCCCAGTCACGCAGCATCTGCTCGGCCTTCGAGCGATCTCCAGCACGGGCGTAGGCGTAGGCCAGATCGCCATCGAAATCTGGCTGGGGATCCAGCGCCTTCGCCTTTTGGAACTCGGCGATGGCACCGGCCGTGACCCCTTTGTAAACAATGCACCAACCCAACCCAGAATGGGCTTTCGCAACATTGGGGTCCAACTCCAGCCCCTTACGGAATTGCGCCATCGCTTCATCGTATCGGCGTGCCAAAGTGAGTCGCAAACCGAGACCGTAATTGAACATCAGGGAAAGCGGATCCAATTCGATGGCCTTCTGCTCATTCCTGATGGCCTCATCAAACCGTCCAAATTGCACTTGGACCCACGCCAATTGGTCGTAGGCGAGGGCCAACTTGGGGTTCAGTTCCAGGG
>JANXMD010000626.1 GCA_025354845.1 Verrucomicrobiota bacterium
CCATCGCGTCGAAGGCGGCTGCATTGCCCGGGGACGGCGAGGGAGCGGCGGGAGACCCGGGATCCTTGCTGGCAGGACCCGGTTCCGCAACGCTCTGGCCTCGAAGCCGGAAACGCAGGGACACGCTGCGACCCGGGATCAGTTTCAGGCGATACCAGAGGCCCGACTTGGTTCCGCGCCCGTCGGGACGTAATCCCTCGGTTCGGCCACCCACGATGCGTTCGTGGAATGCGTCCTTCACGAAGGGGTAGTCGTTGAGTTTTCCGTAGAGGCGCCGATGGTTCGTCTCGTTGTCGGTGAACAGCAGCACCGGACGTTTGCCATCGGGATCCGGCCCCATCTCGAAGTCGAAGTCACCCAACGACTCGTGCTCCAGGCGCAAGGTGCCGTCGGACCGCGCCCGAATCTGTGGCTGGGCGACCGGCGATTCGTCAGGATTTTGCCACGCCCAGGTGTTGCGAAACCAAACCTGCGGGATGACATGCACCACCGCCGCCTCGGGGCCTCGGAGGGTCAGCGTGATGCGCCACAAGATGTCATTGGGATCGGCCTTCGCGTACTCGACGACGGCGTCCACGTAACGTCCCTCCGCGAAGATTCCGGTGTCTGCAAGTTCGTACTCCGGCTGCTCGCGAGTGCGTCGGCGGTTTTCATCCACCAATCGCGCGTACGGGAATTCGGCCAGCGGATATTTGTAGAGCGCCTTGCAGTACGAATGCGTGGGGGTGGAATCGAGGTAGAACCACTCCTCCTTGGCGTCCTCACCATGATTGCCTTCGTTTCCCGTGAGGCCGAACAGCCGTTCCTTCAGGATCGGATCGCGTTCGTTCCAAAGACTGAGTCCCAGACAGAGACGTCCCTGGCGGTCGCAGAATCCGAGGAGGCCGTCCTCGCCCCACCGATAGGCCCGGCTGCGGGCGTGGTCATGCGGGAAATCCTCCCAGCAGGTGCCCCATTCGCTGTAGTCCTCGCGGACGGTTGCCCACTGGCGCTCGGGAAGGTAGGGCCCCCAGCGCTTCCAATGCGCGAGACCGGCCGCCTCGGCGGCAAGGCGCTGGCCCTCGACAGTGGCGGAGACGTCGCCGGCAGGGGGCGGGCTTGGAAGGGACGCGTCGTCCTTCGCGCCGGGTTGGCCGGCGGTTGGGGATGCAGATTGAGAGTCAGCCACGATGTACGATCAGCACGCCGAAGTCCGTGAGCATCTTCTGGGTTCCGAGCTCGATGTAACTGTAGTTGATCGTGTTGATGCTGATCAAATCCGCTTCACCAATCTTTGCGAGCGCCTCGCTGACCACCTTGTCAAAGTTGTCATGTCCGACCTCCTTGCAGTCGGTGTGGCGAATGGTCTTGATGCGGATCTGCCGGCTGCCGTCTTTCGCGGCGGCTTCCAGCGGGGGCGCGGATTTCTGGATCAGGGGCGTGCTGGGCACGGAGCTCACCGGCACCGAGAAAT
>JANXMD010000705.1 GCA_025354845.1 Verrucomicrobiota bacterium
ACTACGAACGGCTGCTGGCATCCATCGCCCGCTGGCTAAGGCCCGACGGTCGGCTCTTCGTCCACATCTTTACCCACCGGCAGTACAGCTATCATTTCGAAGCCCGGGACGCCTCCGACTGGATGAGCCGCTATTTCTTCACTGGCGGGATCATGCCCAGCGACGACCTCCTTTTGCATTTCCAAGGGGATGTCGAGTTGGTGGACCACTGGGTCGTAAACGGTCAGCACTACGGGCAGACCGCCGAGTACTGGCTCGAAAACATGGATGCCAACGAGCCGGAGATCCGACGGATCTTTGCAGCAACCTACGGCGCCGATCAGGAGACGAAATGGTGGGTTTACTGGCGCGTCTTCTACATGGCCTGCGCGGAACTGTGGAATTTCCGCCGAGGAAACGAATGGGCGGTGAGTCACTACCTGTTCCGTCCACGGGGATAAACCAAAGAAAGGTAGTTCAAACCGCAGATGAACGCAGATGAACGCTGATGTGGAAGGAAGCCGGTCGGTGAAGGTTGCGGGGTTGCAACTCGCGTGCTGAGTGTGTGCCACAGCGTTTGCCTCACCACCTCGGAATCTGCGTCCATCCGCGTTCATCTGCGGTTGCTTTCATTCTTAACTGCCGGATTTGGACTGAACGGCGGTTGTGAATCTGCATTGCCTCCGACGGGCGGTCCGGCAGAATTTCCCGCTGTGAACCCGTCCTTTCGTTACGCCGCTGCCATCGCTCTGGCAGCCCAGTGTTTCGCTCCCGCAGTCAGCCGCGGCGCCGACACGCTCGTCCCCACCTCCATGCTGTCGCTGTCGGATCCCGATCTCGAGGTGACCGTTTTTGCCACCTCCCCGCAGGTGCACAATCCGACCAACCTCGACTTCGACAAGGACGGCCGGGTGTGGGTCGCCGAGGGAGTGAACTATCGCAGCCACTACAACCGTCAGCCGGAGGGCGACCGCATCGTGATCCTGGAGGACACCGACGGCGACGGCGTGGCCGACAAGCGATCGGTCTTCGTTCAGGACCCTGAGCTCCGTGCACCGATGGGCATCGCCGTGATCGACAATCGTGTGGTGGTCTCGATGGCCCCCAACATGATCGTCTACACCGACGTGAACCGCGACGGGAAGTTCGACCCCGCGGTGGACACGAAGGAGGTCATCCTCACCGGCTTCAACGGTCGCAAACACGACCACACCGTTCACAGCGTCACTGTGGGCCCTGACGGTCAGTGGTATTGGAATTCGGGCAATACCGGCGCCATGTTCACCGACAAGTCCGGCAAGACGTTCCGGATCGGCAGCGCCTACGACCCGACCTACGGCGGCGGCAAGGCCGACCTCGGTTGGGAACCCACCAAGATCGCCGGCCAGCGGTCGGACGACGGACACGTCTGGGTCGGCGGCTTCACCGC
>JANXMD010000785.1 GCA_025354845.1 Verrucomicrobiota bacterium
CGGTTCCGGTCCTGACACTCATTCCCACGGATTTGAAGGTGACCGACGGCGACAAACTGGGCGGTGGGTCTCCCGACGCCAAGCCGCCGGCGCAATCCCCCATTCCCAAGGCCGCCCCGATTCCGGCGCCCGAGCCCAGCAAGCCGATTCCCAAGCCGGAGCCGTTGCCCGAGCCGGATAGGGTGGAGAAAACGGTGGCGCCGAAGCTTCGGGAGAAGGCGCCTCCCGTGGAGCACGAGGTGAAGGTGAACACCGAGGTGCATTCCCAGGATACGGATCCGACAGTGAAAAAACCGAAGAAGACTCCCAAGACTTCGGACGCAATCAGGACGGAGGAAACGCCGAAGAAACTAAGCCGCGAGGAACTGGCGGCGCAGCGGCGCGAGGCCGAGGAGGCGGATGCGGAACGTGAGGCCGACTCGCGCCGGCGCGCCCGCGCGGCTCAAATCGCCGAGTTGAACGCCGAACGTGCCCGCATCGCCGGGGCGATCGGCGGTGTCGCGTCGGTGGTTGGCAAATCGCTCGCGGGATCCGCCAAGATCGAAATGCCCGGCCCCGGCGGTCAGGCGTATGCCCCTTATCGCTCGTACCTCGCCGCCTTTTACAAGGAACGGTGGCGCAACAAGCCTTCCGCCATTTCGGCCAGTTCACCCGGAGTGATGGTCGAAGTGGTCATCGCCCGCGATGGGCGCCTGGTGGACTGGCGGGTTACGCAGGGATCCGGTTCCCGCGAGCTCGACCAGTCCATCAAGGACCTCATCCCGCGTTACCCGAAACTGCTCGCTTTGCCCGAGGGATCCACCGATCCCCAGCGCACGTTTAGAATCCTGTTCACCTTGGAAGCCGACACCCCGTCATGAACCGTTCCCTGTTACCGCGTCTGGCTCTGGCCCTTTCGCTGGCAGCCGCCACTTGTTCTCTCCCTGTTTACGCCGCCGATGAGGCCGGCGTGATCCACATCAGTGACCACGCACAGAAAACCATCCCCATCGCCCTGAATGGGTTTTCCGGCGAAGCCGCGCAGGTGCTGCGCTTCGATCTTGAGGTCGCCGGATTCGATGTCGTGCCCGTGGCCACCGCACAGTACGAGCTCAAGGGCGCCGCTGGCGGCAACGTGCAGGGCACGCTCAGCGACACGGGAAATCATCACACCCTCTTTGCCCGCACCTATCCCGGCGGCACCGCCCGCGCCCAGGCCCACATGTTGTCCGATGATGTGGTCAAGGCCGTGACCGGCCAACCGGGCATCGCCCGCACCAAGATCGCCTTCAAGATCGATTCGGGACGGTCGAAGGAAATCTACGTCGCCGATTACGACGGTGGGAATCCGTTCCGCGCCACCGAGGACAATTCCATCGCTGCCACCCCGGCCTGGGTGCCCGGGAAGCTTCGACTGTTCTACACCAGCTACCGTGCGGGCGGTCCCGCGGTGTACAGCCACGATCTCCAATCTGGGTCCCGCACCCGCGTGTTTGGCTTCAACGGACTCAACACCAGCGCCGCCGTGTCGCCAGACGGCACTCGCGTGGCGGTGATCCTCAGCAAATCAGGCAGCCCCGACTTGTGGGTGGCAAACATCGACGGAACCGGGCTTCAGCAGTTGACCAAAACGCGTGAACCGGAGTCCTCGCCCTGCTGGTCGCCTGACGGTCGGACGATTTGTTTTGCCTCGACCCGCGACGGCAAGGCGGCGCTCTTCACCGTTCCAGCGACCGGCGGGGAGATGCACAAGCTGTCGACCGGCGGCATCATCCCGGCCACCGAACCCGACTGGTCGCCGGATGGAAAATGGATCATCTTCACCCGCGCGGGCGGATCGTTCGACCTGTACGTGGTTCCCTCCGGCGGCGGCACCGCGGAGGTGCTGACCTCGGGCGAAGATCCCTCGTGGGCACCCAATTCACGCACCGTGATCTTTACCCGTGGTCGCGATGGTGCACGGCGACTGTCGCTGCTTGACGTGCCCACTCGCCGCGTCAAGGATGTCAACCGAATTTCGGGAAGTTCCTCCCAGCCGAGCTGGGCCCGGTAACCTCCCTCTCCGAACGCGCACCCCATATGAATCGTCTGACCAAGCTTGGTCTCATCGTCCTGATCGCTGTCACCTCAGTCGGTACGGGCTGCACCAAAAAGCCCAAAAACATCACTCCTATCCCCGGCGGGATGAGCAACACCGGCGCCCCGGCCGGTGGCCTCGGAAATGGATCTCAAATCCGCGACACCACGGGTGGCAAATTTGGCGGTGTGGGCAACCCTGCCTCCCAGGAACTCACGGGCGCCAAAGGCCTTGGCAAGGACCCTTCTTCGGAGCTCCCGACGGGGGATCCGCGCGCCGGCAAGGACGAGGATCGCGAGACGTTTAAGTCCAACACCGTCTTTTTCGAGTACGACAAGTCGGCCATCCAGGCGGGCGAAGCGGGAAAGATTGGCCCGGTCATTGAGTACCTGAAGGCTCATTCCGACAGCAATCTCCTCATCGAAGGTCACTGCGACGAGCGGGGCACCGAGGAGTACAACCGGGCCCTCGGCGAACGCCGTGCGCTGGCGTTGCGGGAGCGGGTGACGGCGGCCGGCATTTCCGGCGAGCGCGTCACCACCGTCAGCTACGGCGAAGATCGCCCGGCCGACCCCGGCCACGACCAGGCCGCTTGGTCCAAGAACCGCCGCGGCGAGTTCATCCTGCTGGTGCCCACCAAGGGCAGCAGCATCAAGTAACCGGTCAGGAGGGCATTCTTCCTTCTCAGCCGCTTCGACACGACCCTGCCTTTCTGGCAGGGTTTTTCGTTTTTTGGCCGAAATGACGAGGGTTTCGTTGAATGGTTTTGCCCCTTTACCGGTCGATTTCTCCCACGTACGTTGTCCCTCTGTTGAATTTCGTTATGAACCTGCCGCTAATCGCCATGCTCGGGAGCACCGAGATCATCGTCATCGCTCTCGTGGTGGTGGTTTTGTTCGGTGCCCGCAAGATCCCTGAGCTCATGAAGGGCGTGGGGCAGGGGGTGCGCGAGTTCAAGAAGGCTTCGAAGGACGATCCTGAGACCAAGTAAGCCACCTCTTTTCCCGCAGCGACGGGCCCTGGGGATCCGCTGCCGCAACGCTACGAACCTGAAACCACGCCCTCCGGGGCTATTCCGATGAATCTTTCACTTTTTTCCATGCTGGGATCGACCGAGATCCTGGTGATCGCCGTTGTTGTGCTGGTGCTGTTTGGTGCCAAAAAGGTGCCCGAGCTCATGAAGGGCGTCGGTACCGGCATCAAGGAGTTCAAGAAAGCCTCCCGCGATGTCCAGGATGAGCTCGAGCGCGCCGTGAACGAGCCGCCCTCCACGCCTCCCCCGGCCCCGAAGCCGGCGCAGGACACCGTTTCGCACTCTTCCACGCCGTCCAGCACACCCCACGCCTGAGGCGCGGAGGTGAGTTGAGCCCGTTTCCCCGCTGGCATGTCGGATGAGTTGGAGATCATGCCGCCCGAGTCGTCGCCCGAGGACGAAGGGGGCGGCCCGGTTAAGAGCTTCCTGGAACACCTGGAAGATCTCCGCTGGACCCTCATCAAGTGCGCCGCCGCCGTCCTCATCGGCATCATTCTCTGTCTCAGCGCCAGCGATTTCATCATCGGCATCCTGAAGTGGCCACTCGACAAGGCCAACTCGATGCGCACGACCGATGAGGCGCAGGTCGCACTGACCCTCGGCACCAACGTGCTTGCGAAGTTTGGGGCCAAGGAGTTTCCGATCTTCCGTCCCGCCGGGCCCAAGTCGGGAACGGACGTACCCACCAAGCCGATCCTGAAGCGACTGGTGGAGGTGTTCATCCCGGAGGCGACCAACTCCGCAGGACTGCCGCCCAAGGGGCTGGGTGGCCGGGTCATGGATATCTTCCGAATCGACGGTTCCTCCACCAACCGCGACCTCTTCCTCCGCATTGAGCCGGTGACCATTGGCACCAACACCCTCCTGGCCGTGGTGCCCGACCTCAATCCGCCCAAGGCAGCTACCGATGGCACGCAGACCTCCCTCGCCGTTCTGAGCCCCGGCGAGGCCTTCACGGTAGCGATCCAGATTGCCATCTACGGCGGCTTCACGGTGAGTGCCCCGTTCGTGATTCTGTTTCTGGGCCAGTTCATTCTCCCGGCCCTTCACATTCACGAGAAGAAGTTCCTGTACCGGGTGTCCGGAGTGGCCACCGGATTGTTCATGGCGGGTGTGACCTTCTGCTATTTCGTGATGATGATCATCACCCTGAGCACCACGGTGAGCTTCGCCAACTGGCTCGGGTTTCGGTCCGATTCTTGGCGCGCCTCGGAATACATCAGCTTCATGTGCTGGTTTCTGCTGGGCATGGGGATCAGCTTCGAATTGCCGCTGGTGCTGCTGACCCTGGTGAAGATCGGCATTCTCGATGCCGCGAAGCTCTCCAAGTTCCGGATGTACTGGGTCGTGGCCGGCCTGACCATCGCCGGGTTCATCACCCCGGATGGCAACCCGCTGACCATGGTCATCATGTTCTTGCCGCTGCACCTGCTCTATGAGGTCAGCGTGATCATCG
>JANXMD010000805.1 GCA_025354845.1 Verrucomicrobiota bacterium
CAACCTGATCCGATCCCACCTTTCCTTCGACGAGGAGGATCGATGGGAACCTCGGTCCCTTTGACCGTCTCGGGACGCGCATGCGGACGTTGGTTCGCACCGCTGACGCTTCTCGCTCTCCCAGTTCGAGGGTCGACACCGCCGCCATGAACCGCATGCTTTCGTGGTCCGGCGACTTCGCCTCACCATGCTGCTTCCATGAACATTACCCGCATCTTCGCCCATCGCGTTGACCTGCCATTGCACGAGACCACGTACAAGTGGTCCGGTGGAAAATCAGTGACCGTATTCGACAGCACCATTGTGGGGGTTGAGACCGACACAGGGCTCGTCGGCTACGGCGAGGTTTGTCCCCTCGGCCCTTTCTATTTACCCGCTTATGCCGAGGGAGTCCGCGCGGGTTTGCGCGAATTGGGACCCCATCTTTTGGGTGCGGATCCTCGGGAGCTGGCGCGGCTCAACCATCGGATGGACGCGGCGCTCAAGGGGCATCCGTACGTCAAGTCAGGCATCGACATTGCCTGCTGGGACATTCTCGGCCAGGCGACCGGACTGCCAGTTTGCACCCTGCTGGGAGGCCGCTTTGGCGACGCAGTCCAGTTGTACCGAGCCATTTCACAGGAGGATCCTGAGGTCATGGCGCAAAAAGTCGCGCGATACCGGGCCGAAGGGTACACCCGCTTCCAGCTCAAAGTCGGAGGAGACCCGGATGTGGACATCGCCCGAATCCGCGCCGTACGCGGGATTCTACAGCCGGCCGACCGACTGGTGGCCGACGCCAACACGGGATGGACTCAACACGAGGCGATTCGCGTGGTCAGGGCCGTGAGGGATCTCGACGTCTACATAGAACAACCCTGCATCACCTACGAAGAGTGCCTCGCCGTCCGACGCCAGACGGATCATCCATTCGTCTTGGACGAGAACATCGACGGCCTCGACGTGCTGTTGCGCGCTCGCGGTGATCTGGCAATGGACGTGGTGAACCTGAAGATCAGCAAACTCGGCGGCCTAACCCGGACGAAACAAGTGCGCGATCTCTGCGTCAGCATGGGTATCGCCATGACTCTTGAGGACAGCTGGGGCGGAGACATCACCACCGCCGCGATTGCGCATCTGGCCCACAGCACTCCCGAGGCCTTGCGGTTCACCAGCACCGACTTCAATAGCTACGTCACCGTCAGCACGGCAGAAGGCGCCCCACAACGGATCGATGGATACATGAAGGCCAGTGTGGAAGCCGGCCTCGGGATCCGTCCCCGCTCGGAGGTGCTCGGACCCCGTGTGGTGGATATCTCCTGATTCCGGCAACACAGGCTGCCGCGTTCAACATCGACACAAGTGGCCAAAGCCGACGCGGGGGCAATTCCGGCGGGTTGCGTGCCTTGGATCGCCCGACGACTCAACGTCAATGCGGCAGCGTCCGCGGACCGGCAAGGCGTTCAATCACTTGGATGCTTTGCGCTCGATCATGAGGGAACCCAATCCCCCAAAAGCAGAGCATGACCTCAAGTGGTGGTGTGGGTGGGTGGGGCGTTCCCAGATCCCCGAGATGAAGAAGGCGGCCCGGACCATTCGATCCCACTGGGACGGCGTGGTCGCCTACCTGCGCACCCGGATCACCAATGGAGCC
>JANXMD010000828.1 GCA_025354845.1 Verrucomicrobiota bacterium
CGGCTCATCAGGAGATTCGCCCTACCGTTCGCGCGCTACCACGTGGTTCCACGTCCGATCTGCAACCCGATTTCCTGAGCCGTCCACCTCTTGGCCAATGACGATGGATGGTTTAGCCTCCGGCGACGTCATGTCCCGGAATCCGCCTCCATCACCCCGCACCTTGTTGGTTCTCGGACGTGCCTCCAACCTGCCCACGGTGTGGTCGAACTGCATCGCCGGTTGGTGGCTTGGAGGTGCCGGCGGATCGCTTGCCCTCTTTCAACTCTGTCTCGGAGGCACGCTGCTGTACCTCGGCGGCATGTACCTCAACGACGCCATGGACGCCGCGTTTGACCGGCAACATCGCCGGGAACGGCCTATCCCATCGGGGGCGATCAGCGAGGAACTGGTATGGCAGATCGGCTCGGCGATGATGGCCGCGGGATGGCTGCTGCTCGCGGCGATGGGTTGGGACACGGCGTTGCTCTCTACCATGCTGGTGGGTGCCATCCTGCTCTACGACGCGGTGCACAAGGCGGTCACCTTCTCACCGGTCCTCATGGCCGCCTGCCGCTTCTTCCTGTTGCTGGCCGCGGCCTCCACGGGAATTCGTGGCGTGACCGGACTGGCCATTTGGAATGCCTTCGGCCTCTCCGGATGGATTGTGGGGCTGAGCTATGTGGCCCGCCGGGAAAGCACCACCGGGCGCCTCCAACGATGGCCGCTCGCAGCGCTGCTGATGCCCCTTGGATTTGCCGCCCTCTTCAACTACGGCGAGTGGTTTCCCCGAGCCGCAATCGTGGGGATAGTCCTGGTTTTCTGGGCTGTCTGGTGTCTGCGTCACACCTTTGCGCCGGCGGGACGGAATCTCGGTCTGACCGTTTCCGGCCTGTTGGCGGGAATCTGTTTGGTGGACTGGCTCGCCGTGCTCCCGTCTCCCGCGGAGGGGGCGATCTTCCTGGCGCTTTTCGCTCTTTCGCTTTTCGCGCAGCGGTTCATCCCGGCCACCTGAATCCGGCCAAGTTCAGCGTTCATCCTGGCGCTGGTTCGCGCTAGCATCCCTGCAGTGTCATCCGTCCGCCAATACCGAAACATCGCGCTCGTGGGCTTCATGGGCTCGGGGAAGACCACGGTGGGTCACCTCCTCGCGGAGTTGCTCGGGTTTGAATTCATCGATACGGATCGCGCCATCGAGAAGCGCTCGCACAAGCGGGTTCAGGAGATTTTCGCCGAGGATGGCGAAGCCGCCTTTCGAAAGCTGGAGGCGGACTTGGTGATGGAGTTGGAGGCGACGGATCGATCCGTGATCTCCACCGGCGGTGGGCTGGTGGTGAATCCTGCCAACCTCGAAAGCCTCCGCAAGCACGCCTTGGTGGCCTGTCTGTGGGCGTCAGCGGAGACCATCTTTGAGCGGGTGAGGTCCCAGTCGCATCGACCGCTCCTGCACACACCGGATCCGCTGGCCACCATCCGGGAGTTGCTGAACCGCCGAGCTCCCTTCTACAAGGAGGCCGATCTCCTGGTGGGCGTGGATTTTCGGGCACCGCAGGAGACGGCGCGCAATGTTGCCGCCGCCTTCGCCCGGTTGAACGCGCAGGAATGAGCCCCGGGGCCGAGAGTTCGACGACGGACGCTGGGCAAGCCACCGGGTTGAAGGCGGCTTTGCTTCGCCGGGCCGGGGAACTGGGATTTGATGCGTGTCGAGTGACCACCGCCGCACCGCCGGCCACCGGCCCAAACTTTCTCAAAGCCCTCGAACGCGGGGATCATGCGGAAATGGCGTGGCTCGCCCGCAATGCCGAGAAGCGAGTCGATCCCGACCGCGTCCTGCCCGGGGCGAGAAGCGTTGTGGTATTGGCCGTGAGCTACTCGCGACCGGTGACGACCTCGCGTGCCGACGGGGCGGGGATCGTCGCCCGCTACGCGCGCCATGAGGACTATCACAACGTTCTCGCCGCACCGCTGCGCACGTTGTCCGCCGATCTGGATGCACTGGCCGGCCCCGGGACCCGTTCGCTTTGGTATGTGGACACCGGCCCGATCCTGGAGCGCGATCTGGCACAGCGCGCCGGGCTAGGCTTCGCCGGGAAACACACCAACCTGATTTCCCGACGACTAGGCAACTGGTTCCTGATTGCGGAGATTCTCACCACCGCAGTCCTGGAACCGGATCCTCCCGAGGTCAATCGCTGCGGCAGTTGCCATCGCTGCCTCGACGCCTGTCCGACCGGGGCGCTGCCGGAGCCGTTTCGCCTCGACGCCCGGCGGTGCATTTCCTACCTCACGATCGAGAACAAGGGCGAGATTCCCGAGTCCCTGCGGCCGTTGATCGGCGCGCGCATCTACGGCTGCGACGACTGCCTTGATGCCTGTCCGTGGAATCGATTTGCGCGGGAGGGACGGTTGCTGCGCGAGTCGGTACGGCAGGATTTGGATCAACCCGATCTGCTGGAGCTCCTCGCGCTGGATGACGCGGGCTTCCGTCAGCGATTTGCAGGCACCGCGATGCTCCGCGGCAAACGGCGTGGGTTGTTGCGCAACGTCTGCGTGGCGCTGGGAAATGTCGGGACCTTGGAATGCCTCCCTGCATTGAAGCGGGCGACCGCCGATCCCGAGCCCTTGGTGGCGAATCATGCCGCCTGGGCCATCCGTCAAATCGCATCACGCCACGCCGCAATCTTAGACCGCGGTGACGAGTTCAGCTCAGAG
>JANXMD010000839.1 GCA_025354845.1 Verrucomicrobiota bacterium
TGACCGAGTTGAGCGGGCTGGCGGCGGAGAAGAAGTTTCCCGAATTCCGCAAGAGCCTGACCGAAGGCGTGCTGCAGCTCATCTTTATCAACGCCCTGGCAACCGGACTTTTGCTGGTGCTGGCGGAGCCGATCATTCGGTTGCTCTTCGAGCACGGCAGCTTCCACGCGGAGCACACGCAGCTATGCGCGGAGGCCCTGCGCTGTTTGGCCCCCGGTCTGGTGTTTTTCTCGCTGAACAACATCCTGGCGCGGGCCTTCTACGCCCTGAGCGACACCAGGACGCCCATGCGTATCAGTGTCGTCTGCCTCGGCGTGAACCTGATCCTGGGAGTGATTCTGATTCCGGCGTTCCAGCAGGCCGGGATGGGAATCTCCAACACGCTCAGCGCCCTCACGAACACCGTGCTCCTGGGCTATTCACTGCGGCGGGCGCTGCCCAAGCTTGAAATCAAGGCGCTGATCCCCAACGCGCTCGCCGTGACCGGAGCCACCGTTCTGGCCTGCGTGGCGGCGTGGGGAAGCCACGCCCTGTGGGAGGCGCATGTCGGACATCAGGGGCTGTTGCACCGCTTGGGCGAAGTCTTCGTCCCGATGATCCTAGCCTCTGCAGTCTACGCCGTTGCGGCGTTTTTCTTAAAGCTGCCGCAGTTCAAGGAGGTGCGTTCACTCCTCTCACGGCGACGTGGAGTGCAACGCCCTTCGGCCGCCGTCGAGCCGGTCGACCCAAGCGGTGACAATTCGAATTCTCCCAAATGAGTGACTCCGACCCGTTTCAGCGCCAGCGCCTGTTGGTGCAGCAGCATCCGAACAACGAGCTTGCGCGCTTCAGTCTGGGCAAGGCGTTGTACGACGCCGGCCGAAATGAGGAAGCCCGCGAGCAATTTCGCGTCGCCCTGTCGAAAAAACCCGACTGGATGGCCGTGCATATCCTCACGGGCAAGTGCGACCTTGCCCTCGGCGACCGTGCCGCTGCGCGCGCCGCCTTCGAACGGGCACGGGACCTGGCGCTTTCCCAACACCATGAGGGGCCCCTCGCCGAGATGGAGCAGATGCTTTCCGAATTGTAACCTGACAATCTCGAGCTAAGTTCTGCCCTACCCACCGTCTACTCGTTCACACTCATGAATTCTTGCCGCCGCCCCTCCGGCTTCACCCTCATCGAACTCCTGGTGGTCATTGCGATCATCGCCATCCTTGCCGGAATGCTCCTTCCCGGCCTCGCACGCGCGAAGCAGAAGGCCACCGGCATCAGTTGTCTCAACAACGAGAAGCAAATGATCCTCGCCTCACTCGTGTATGCGGGGGATTTCCAGGACAATTTCGCGCCGAATGGCGAGGGCGACGCCGCCTTGAACCTGACCAATCCGCCGGCCGCCTTTGTGCCGCGACTCTGGTGCGAGGGACGCGAGGGCAGCAACCTGATGGAGGGGACGGCCGACGCGATGATCAATCCGAAGGTCTCGGTCCTCGCCCCCTACCTCCGGGCTAAGGGCAGTTTCAAGTGCCCGGGCGACAACTACAGCGTCAAGATCAACGGCCGGCTCGCTCGCAATCCGCGCAGCTACGGCATGAACTCGTTTGTGGGCTGGATCGATCCCTCCTACGGCCCCGGCGATCAGGGCAGTTCGGCCGTGTACGAGGTTCCCAAGAAGGTGTCCCAGGTCGGGCAGGCCTCGGAGATTTTCGTCTTCGGCGAAATCCACCCGCTCAGCATCTGTCGCCCGTTTTTTGGCGTGCTCATGACGGGCAACAGCGGTGTCTATCACGTTCCGGGCAACTACCACGGCAAGGTGTCCAACTTTTCGTTCGCGGACGGACATGCGGAAATGCACAAGTGGAACGACTGGCGTATGAGCAACCCGGCGTTCAGCGGTGACTTCCACGCCGCCCACAGCGGTGTGCCGACGACCACCAGCATTCCCGACAACCAGTGGCTGCGGGATCACACCACTCGGAAGCGCTAGTCACCGTTCGGTCGGTTGCCCTGGTTTTTGCTCTCATCCATGTCGGCTTCGATCTCACTCGCCCGGGCTCGACTTTACACGTTTGTCGACACCGCCTACCTCGCTGGACGCAATCCGGCGGATGTGGCGCGCGCGCTTTGTGATGGGGGATCGGATCTGGTTCAGCTCCGGGCCAAGGGCGCCACTGCAGATGAGGTGCGTCGCCTCGCCGAAGCGGTACTGCCGGTCACCCAACGCGCCGGGATTCCGCTGGTGTTGAATGACCACTGGGATCTCGCCACGGAACTGGGATGCCCTCTGGCTCATCTCGGTCAGGAGGATTTTTTCGACGCCGGCCTCCGTTCGGTCGGGGAGCTCCGAACGCGAACTGACGTCACCCGATGGCCGGGAATCGGCCTGAGCACGCACGCGCCCGATCAGGCGAAGCGGGCCATCGCCGCGGGTCCCGACTACATCGCCATCGGCCCGGTGTTCGCCACCGCCACGAAACCTGGCCGCCCGCCGGCCACGCTGGAGTACGTCCGCTGGGCGGCCCGGGAGGTTTTGATGCCCTGGTTTGCCATTGGAGGCATCCATCTCAACACGCTCGACACCGTCTTGGAGGCGGGAGCCCGACGGATTTGCGTGGTGTCCGCCATCTTAAATGCGACGGATGTCGCTGCCGCCTGCCGCGAATTCCGTCGTCGCTTGGATTCCGTTCCGCTCAGCGACTCGCGCCCAGTTCCTCCAGGCGTCTGACCACGGTTGCCGCCGGAATTCCGTCGATTCGGAACACTTTCTGAGGGGATGTGCCGCCCCGGGCAAGCGTGACCTGTCGACGAGGGCAGTCGAGTGTATCGCTCAACCAGGCCACCAAGGCCTCGTTGGCTGCAGAATCGACTGGGGGTGCCGTGGTGCGGATTTTCAGGGCATCTCCCACCATGCCAGCGATTCCGTTTGATTTCGCCCGCGGCTGGGCTTTGACCCGAAGCCATACGGCACCGTCGCGTTCGCTCACGTAGGCGGGAAGCTCCATGTCATCCGGTGGTAAACAGAAAGAACCGCCGAATTACCACGTCCATCCCGACCCCGGTGGCAACGACGAGACCGGCCACCAGCACCGGGGTGAAATCAAGCCGCCCGATGCGCACGGGAAGAAACGACAGGGGACGGATCAGCGGCGACGTGGCCAATCGGATCCAACTCCAAAGCGGGTGGTCGCCCAGATAGACATAGTCGTGGGCGAATCGAACCAACAACAAGCTGGCGACCAGCCAGCGTGACGGCATCCAAACGGAAACCCCGATCAGCAACGACTGCGTCCCGAGTCCGGCGGCACCATGAAGGGCGGGAATCATGCCGCGTGAGGCAAACGGAGGCGCGAGGACGGCCCACAGAGCGGAGGCGGCCAAAGTGGGAATCAACAGCACGATTCCCAGCGGCCAGCGGGCGGGAAGGGCGCCGAGTTCCTGAAACCATCGCAGATTGGCCGCCCGGTCGGAGAGGCGGGCCAGGCGGGAAAACAACGTGACCCCGGCCTGCCAAATCAGCAGCGCCCAGATAAAACTCAGGATGGAGAAGAAGGTGAGCCGTCCTGCGATGTCATCGCGAAAGGCCACCGTGACCGGTCCGGGATTCCAGGCCGCGGAGGATTCGGTCCACGGTGCCAGTTGCCCGTAGAGCAGCGGACGGCCGAACACCAGGAGGACCAGGCACGCCGGATTCAACCAACGGGCGGTGGCAGGCGTCTCCACCGGCTTCAGGTTGGAAACCAGTGTGCCGGCGCCGAGGGTTTTCACCGGATGCAACGAGGCCCGCCAGGAAAGCCAAAAGGCAAGCCCCACCAGATTGAGGATCAGGTCGATCCAGCGCATTCGGTCTCGAGTTGGAAGGTCCCGATGCGGCGAATTTCTCCGATAGCCGCACGCGTTGCCGGGCTCTGGAGAAGCGACCCTCGGCCGCACTCCGGTAGGCAACTAGCAGGTCATTAGGACAGCGTCACCCCGCTGCGCTCGGCGCTGCGGATGAGGGCGTCGGCCATGTCGCTCGGGGTCACCGCGACCTCAATGCCGCAGTCGCGGAACACCGCGATCTTGGCGGCCGCCGTGTCCTCCGCGCCACCGATCACCGCGCCGGCGTGGCCCATGCGGCGTCCAGCCGGGGCGGTGGCCCCAGCAATGAATCCGGCCACCGGCTTCTTGCAGTGTTCACGGACCCAGCGGGCGGCCTCGACTTCAGCGCTGCCGCCAATCTCGCCGATCATGATGATACCGACGGTCTCCGGATCCTCGTTGAACAGCTTGATCACATCGAGATGCGAGGTGCCATTCACCGGATCTCCACCAATGCCCACGCAGGTGCTTTGTCCGATGCCCTTCGAGGTCAACTGGAACACGGCCTCATAGGTCAACGTGCCCGAGCGCGAAACCACGCCCACGCGGCCCTTCTTGTGAATGTAACCCGGAGCGATGCCGATGCGGCAGCCGCCGTTGGAATTCTCACCGGTTCCCGGCGTCACAACCCCAGGGCAGTTGGGACCGACGAGACGGGTGTGGCTGCCCTGCATGGCGCGCTTCACGCGGATCATGTCGCGAACCGGAATGCCTTCGGTGATGGCCACCGCGAGATCGAGTCCGGCGGCGACGCCTTCGAGAATCGCGTCTGCGGCAAAGGGCGGGGGGACGAAGATTGCTGACACGGTAGCGCCGGTTTCACGGGCGGCGTCGGCGACGGAATTGAAGATGGGGACCTTGTGGCCGCCATGTTCAAAGAACTGGCCGCCCTTTCCGGGCGTGACGCCGGCGACGACCAGCGTGCCGTAGTCGAGCGAGAGCTTGGCGTGCCGGCCGCCGAAGTCGCCGGTGATGCCCTGGACCAGAATCCGGGACTGGGGAGTGACGAGAATTGCCATGTCGGAAAAGAAAAGGAGGTGAAGTCTCGAACTGGGCTCAGGCGACCAGTTGGACGATTTTCTGCGCTGCGTCGGCCATGGTGTCGCCCGACACGATGGTTAACCCGCTCTCCGCCAGGGTGCGCTTGCCCGCGGCGACGTTGTTGCCCTCCAGGCGCACCACGAGGGGGAGCGTGAGTCCGACTTCGCGGACTGCTTCGACGATGCCGGAGGCGATCACATTGCAGTCCATGATGCCGCCGAAAATGTTGACGAAGATGCCCTTCACGTTGGGGTCGCCCAGGATGATCTTGAACGCGGCCACCACCTGGTCCTTTGACGCGCCGCCGCCGACGTCTAGGAAGTTTGCCGGGTTGCCGCCAAAGTGCTTGATGATGTCCATCGTGCTCATCGCGAGGCCGGCGCCGTTCACCAGGCAGGCGATGTTGCCGTCGAGCGCGATGTAGCTGAGGTTAAACTTCGAGGCCTCGATTTCCTTCGGGTCCTCCTCGTTCAAGTCACGAAGCGCCACGATTTCCGGATGCCGGTACAGGGCGTTGTCGTCGAACGACACTTTTCCATCGAGCGCCAGCACTTGATCATCGGGTGTGGTGATCAGCGGATTCACCTCGACCATCGACGCGTCGGTCTCCCAGAACATCTGGAAGAGCGAGCGGATGAGCTTGGCCGCGTTTTTCGATTCCGTGGCGTTGAAGCCCAGCTTGAAAACGAGTTCTCGGACCTGGAAATCGGCCAGACCGTAAGCGGGATCGACCGCCACCTTGTGGATCCGTTCCGGGGTCTCGTGGGCAACCTTTTCGATCTCCACGCCGCCCTCAGTGGAGGCGACGATGACCGGGCGGGAGCTCGCGCGATCGAGGAGGATGGCGAGGTAGTACTCCTTCTTGATGTCGCTCGCGACGGTGAAGTAGACGGTCTGGACCTTGCGGCCGGCCGGTCCGGTCTGTGCTGTGACCAGCGTGTTCCCGAGCATCTTGCCGGCGATCTCCCGCGCGTCCGTCTTGGTCTTGCAAAACTTCACGCCACCCTTGTAGCCGTCGGTGAAGGTGCCCTTGCCGCGTCCACCCGCGTGGATCTGCGACTTCACCATCGTGGCGCCTTCGGGGAGGCTCGCCAGAGCCGTGTCAAACTCGGCGGCGGAACGCGCCGCGG
>JANXMD010000009.1 GCA_025354845.1 Verrucomicrobiota bacterium
CGGAAAGGTCACCAACGTCGGCCTGAAGAATCTCAAGACCGGCGCCACCTCCACTCTGCCGTGCACCGGACTGTTCGTCGCCGTTGGCCACGTGCCTAACACCGAGCTCTTCAGGGGCCAGCTGACCCTCGACGATGCCGGGTACTTCGTCCTGGGCAAGGGCACCGCCACCTCGGTTCCTGGAGTGTACGTCGCCGGGGACTGCGCCGATTCGGTCTATCGCCAGGCGATCACCGCTGCCGGTATGGGCTGTGGGGCGGCCATTGAGGCCGAACGCTTCCTCGCCGGGTTGCACGTATGAATCGCGTCACCCCCGCAGAGCTTTCGGAGCGGCTCCGTTTGCCTGAGCCGCCGGTCCTACTCGACGTCCGAGAACCGGAGGAGCACTCCGTGTGTGCCCTTCCCGGTTCTCGGCTGATCCCCTTGGCAGATCTTCCCGAACGCTTGGGAGAACTGGCAGACTGGAAAGACCGGGAACTGGTGGTGTACTGCCATCATGGGATCCGCAGTGCCCACGCGATCGGCTTTCTGCAGTCGGCCGGCTTCGGCCAACTCACCAACCTCTCGGGCGGGATCGACCGCTGGAGTCTGGAAGTGGATCCCGCGCTGCCGCGCTACTAAACCCGTCGGCAGCAGCGTGCCACACTGCGACTACGCGGCGCGCGCTGTGCCGGCACAGTCGTCACACTCGTCTCGTGCGGTCTTCAACGTCAGCGTAAATTCCCTTCAATACGGGCGTTGAACGAATGGCATTCCCCATGCGAACACCGGGGCATGCAGCTCGACAAATGGACCACCAAGGCACAGGAGGCGCTCCAATCCGCGCAAACATTCGCGCAGGAACGCAACCATCAACAGATGGACTCCGAACATCTCGCCCTGGCTCTCGCCCTCCAGCCCGACGGCTTTGTGCCTCAGCTGCTGCAAAAGTTGGGCGTGGTGACCTCGACGTTCACCGCGGATCTTGAAACCGAACTGGCCCGCCGCCCGAAAGTTCAGGGCTCCCAGCAGATCTATCCGAGTCAGGACCTTCAAAAGACGCTGACCGCCGCGCCCGTAGAGGCCGCACGACTGAAGGACGAGTACGTTTCCACCGAGCACCTGTTCCTGGCCCTCATGGCCAAGGGTGGAACCACGGTCCAAAAGATCTTCGACCGAAACGGCATCAAGTCCGACGCCGTGCTCAAGGCCCTCGCCGAGCTTCGGGGCAATCAGCGCGTGACCGACGCCAACCCCGAGGGCAAGTTTCAGGCGCTCGAAAAATACGGCAAAGACCTCACGGAGCTCGCCCGGCAGGGGAAGATAGATCCCGTGATCGGCCGCGATGACGAGATCCGCCGCGTCATGCAGGTGCTCACCCGCCGGACGAAGAACAATCCGGTGCTCATCGGTGAACCCGGTGTCGGCAAAACCGCCATCGTCGAGGGGCTCGCACGCCGCATCGTTGACGGCGATGTACCCGAATCGCTGAAGAACAAACGAGTCATCTCGATGGACATCGGCGCGATGATCGCCGGCGCCAAGTTTCGCGGCGAATTTGAGGAACGCTTGAAGGCCTTTCTCAAGGAGGTCACTTCGGCCCAGGGACAGATCATCCTCTTCATCGACGAGCTCCACACCATCGTCGGAGCTGGAAATGCGGAAGGGGCCGCCGACGCCGCCAACATGCTCAAGCCGCAACTCGCGCGGGGCGAACTCCGCTGTGTCGGAGCCACCACCCTGGACGAGTACCGCAAACACGTGGAAAAGGATCCCGCCCTCGAGCGGCGCTTCCAGCCGGTTCAAGTGGCCGAACCTTCGGTGGAGAGCACGATCGCCATCCTCCGCGGCCTGAAGGAGCGCTACGAGACCCATCACGGGGTGCGCATTCAGGACGCTGCGCTGGTTGCCGCCGCCACGCTGTCCCATCGCTACATCAGCGACCGATTTTTGCCCGACAAGGCAGTGGATCTTGTTGATGAGTCGGCGTCCCGCCTGAAGATGGATCTGGATTCCAAGCCTACGGACATCGATCGATTGGACCGCCAAATCCTGCAGTTTGAAATCGAGCGGACTTCCCTCTCCAAGGAAAAGGACGACGCCAGCCGTGAACGGCTGCGAAAGATCGACTCGGATCTCGCGAACCTGAAAGAACGGGCCTCGGCGCTGACTGCGCAGTGGCAGAACGAGAAGACCGCAATCAATGCGGTGAGCGTCATCAATGCCCAACTGGAGCAGGCGCGCACCGATCTCGAAAAGGCCAGCCGCCAGGGTGAGCTCAATGCCGCGGCGGAACTCCAATACGGACGCATTCCTGAACTGGAGCGCAAACTCGTTGCGGTCGAGAAACAGGCTGCACAGACCACCGGCTCAAACCGGTCCGCCCTGCTGCGGCAGGAAGTCACCGAGGACGACATCGCCCGAGTGGTCGCGTCCTGGACCGGAATCCCGGTGACCAAACTCCTGGAGGGCGAACGCGACAAACTGGTCCGCATGGAGGAGCGCCTCGCGCTGCGCGTCATCGGCCAGCCGAGTGCCGTGCATGCCGTATCCGACGCAGTCCGGCGGGCGCGCTCGGGTCTTGGCGATCCGAACCGGCCCATTGGCTCCTTCATCTTTCTCGGACCGACCGGCGTCGGAAAGACCGAGCTCGCACGGGCCCTCGCGGAGTTTCTGTTCGACGACGATCAGGCACTGGTTCGCATCGACATGTCGGAGTACATGGAGAAGCACTCGGTGTCCCGCCTGGTCGGCGCGCCTCCCGGATACGTGGGCTACGACGAGGGCGGTCAGCTCAGCGAGGCGGTTCGCCGCCGGCCCTATTCGGTGGTGCTCTTTGATGAAATCGAAAAGGCGCACCCCGATGTCTTCAACTTGCTCCTGCAGGTGCTCGACGACGGACGGCTGACCGATGGGCAGGGTCGCACGGTGGACTTCAAGAACTCCATCGTGATCATGACCTCAAACATCGGATCGCCAATCATCCAGGAATACTTCCTCGACGGCCGGACCAGCGGCGGCGCACGCCAAGCCATGGAAGACAAGGTCATGGCGGAGCTGAAACGCCATTTCCGTCCGGAATTTCTCAACCGCGTCGACGACACCATCGTCTTTGGCAGTCTCGACGAGGAGGAGCTCGGAAAGATTGTGGAAATCCAGCTCCAGCGCGTGGTGCAACGCCTGGCTGCACAACACCTCACGCTGAACGTCAGCCCCGCTGCACGTCAGCGGATCGCGAAGGAGGGGTACGATCCCCAGTTTGGCGCCCGCCCGCTCAAGCGCACCATTCAGGATCTGCTCCTAAATCCCCTCGCCACCGAATTGCTCAGTGGAACCTTCAAACCCGGGGATACCATTGCCGTGGAAATCGGCAGCGGCGACTCGCTCAAGTTCACCAAAGGTTAAGGGGTCACGGAACTCGCCGCCGCGACGGGTTCGACACTTGTCGTTCCTCATCGGCGCGATACCGTGCTCCCATGTCGTCCGGAACAGACTCCCTCCCCACCCCAGGCCGGGAGGTCCGCCCTGGCCCCTCGCGGTCTTCCTCCTGGTCACGAGTTGGCGGGCTCGCGTTGCTCCTCACGTTCTCGCAGGGGCTCACCGCAGCCGATCTGGGTTCCTCGCTGCGTGAACTGCAGGCGGTCGCCGCCGAAGGCCGAGGGAATCCGGCGGCCAACCCGGCTTGGCGCCGCGTCGCAGCCGCAGAGGCCCGCTCCCTACCGACCCTACTCGGCGCGATGGACGGGGCCAACGATTACGCCCTGAACTGGATCCGCGCCGCCATTGAATCGGTGGTCCAACGCGAGCTCGCCCGGAGTCGCACGCTGCCCACCGAGGCCCTGCTCCGGTTCGCCCGGGACACTCATCATCATCCGCGAGCCCGCCACCTCGCCTTCGAACTCGTCGGTCGCCAGGACCCAGCGATGCATGACCGGTTGCTTCCCGAGTTCCTCAACGACCCCTCACCCGATCTCCGCCGCGATAGCGTTCAGGCGCTCCTCAACGAAGGAGTGGCCCTCGCGACCAAGGACAAGCCCGCAGCAATCGCCGTGCTCCAGAAGGCACTGAGCAGCGTTCGCGATGCCGACCAGGTCGACGCAGTGGCCGCCCGCCTCAAGGAACTCGGCCAACCCGTGGATCTACCCAGGGTTTTCGGCTGGGTCCATCGCTGGCGCCTGATCGGTCCCTTCGACAACACCAGCGGTGCCGGTTTCGAAAAAGCGTTCCCTCCGGAGTCGATCATCGATGCCGCTGCTGAGTACGAGGGTAAGACCGGCAAGGTAAAATGGCGGGAGCAGAACACGACCAGCGACTATGGCATCGTGGATTTCAATCAGCCGTTCGGGGCCCTCAAGAGCGTCACCGGATACGCCGTCGCTGAATTCTGGAGCGACACCCCTCGCCGGGCCGAGATCCGCCTCGGGTGCAAGGACGGGTGGAAGGTTTGGGCCAACGGCAAGTTTCTCTTCGGCCGCGACGAATACCATCGGGGCTACGAAATTGATCAATACCGCATGCCGGTGGAACTGCAAAAAGGGCGCAACGTGATTCTCGTGAAGTGCTGTCAAAACGAACAAACCGAAGACTGGACCAAGGAATGGGAATTCCAGCTTCGCGTCACCGACTCCTCGGGAACCCCCATTTTTTCCTCACGATGAACGCCTCCATTCTTCCTCTCCTGCTGGGTGCCGGATTGCTGATCGGCCCCCTGTCCGCCCGCGCCGACTGGACGCAATTTCGTGGCGCCGCCGGGGATTCCGTCGACCCCTCAAGTCGTGTACCGTCGCAACTTGGAACCAATTCAGTCGTGTGGTCGATCCCACTCGGCGGACGTGGTATCGCGTCCCCGGTGATCGTGGCCGACCGCGTGTTTGTCACGAGTTCCTCGGGGGGGCGCCAGGATCGGCTGAAGGTGCAGTGCTTCCAACTCTCCGACGGAACTCTGCGCTGGGAGCGGACCTTCTGGGCCACCGGCCGCACGATGACGCACGAGAAAATCTCCAGCGCGGCGCCCTCCCCGGCCACCGACGGTCGCGCCATCTACGCGTTCTTCTCGTCGAACGACTGCGTGGCGCTCGATTTCGACGGCAACCTGCTTTGGTACCGGGGCCTGGGGCGCGACTACCCGAACGCCAGCAATTCGCTCGGCATGGCCTCGTCGCTCAGCGTGGTGGACGGGGTGGTGATCGCGCAGGCGGAAAACGATAGCGAGTCCTTCACTGCGGGCCTCGACGCCAGGACCGGCACGAACGTGTGGAAGCTCGACCGTCCCAAGCGCGCCAATTGGACGTCCCCGTTCCCTTTCCGCGACGCCTCCGGCAAAACGTCGGTGGTGCTGCAATCGTCCAAGGGCGTGGTGGCCATCGATCCCCAGACCGGAAAAACCCGGTGGAACTACGGTGAAGGCGCTTCCACGGTGCCTTCCACCACCGCGTCCGCAGGCCGCCTTTATGTTCCTTCGAATGGCCTGACCGTGCTCGAACCTGGAACCAACGGGGGGTTCACGCAGGTGTGGCGCTCCGCTCAAATGCGGCCCGGGACCGCCAGCCCGGTGGTCCTCGGAAATCGTGTGTTTGCCCTCAACGACGGGGGGATTCTCAGTTGTGCCGACACTCAGGACGGGCGCCGACTCTGGCAGCTCCGCTTGAAGGGCTCGTTCAGCGCGACGCCGGTTTCCGCAGGGGGGCGGCTCTATTGCGTCAATGAGGAGGGCCTCGTCCAGGTGGTGGATCCCGAGGCTCCCTCCGGCGCGGTCTTGAGCGAACTGGCGCTACACGAAACCATCATTGGAACGCCGTCGATCGCCGCCGACTCGCTCTTCGTGCGCAGCGACGGACATCTTTGGCGCATCGGTCGGAACAGCTCCCTTTGACTCCGGGCGTCGACGTGCCAGATATCCCCAGACTTCGCATCCCGCCCCCAATCACCATGGCCAACTTAATACTCCCCCCGCGCTGGCGGATTTCCGAACGCCGTATCACGCCAGAGTCGGTCTATCGGAGCCGGCGCGCATTTCTGCAACAAATGGGACTGCTCGGCACCGGAATGCTCGCCGCTGCGGACTGGGGCACCGCCGCCGAGACGCCCGCGACTGCCGCCCCGGCAGGCAAGTACCCGGCACCGCGGAATCCCAAGTTCGACGGCAAGGGGCTCACGCTCAGCGACGCTGGCGTCACCGCTGAGTACAACAACTTCTACGAGTTCAGCACGTCAAAGGATCGGGTGCATCGCTTGGTGGGTTCCTTCATCACCGATCCGTGGAGTGTCCGGATCGACGGCCTGTGCGAGAAGCCGATGACTGTGGACGCCCGCGAGTTGCTAGGGCAGTTCCCGCTTGAGGAACGCGTGTACCGCTTCCGCTGTGTTGAGGCGTGGGCGATGACGGTACCGTGGACTGGGTTTCCGCTTAGCCGTTTGCTGAAGTCCGTGGAACCCAAGAGCGAGGCCAAGTTTGTCCGGTTCACCACCGCTATGCGTCCCGAGCAGATGCCGGGGATCGCTCGCCTCAAGGGATATCCGTGGCCCTACACCGAGGGATTGCGTCTGGACGAGGCGATGAACGATCTAGTGCTGGTCGCCAGCGGGATCTACGGAAAGCCCTTGCCCAAGCAGAACGGCGCCCCGTTGCGGTTGGTGGTTCCGTGGAAATACGGCTACAAGAGCATCAAGAGCATCGTTCGAATCGAACTGGTGGCAAAACAGCCCGAGACTCTCTGGGAAACCTTGGCGCCGGACGAGTATCCCTTCGAATCCAACGTGGATCCCAAAGTGCCTCATCCCCGCTGGTCGCAGGCCTCGGAACGGCTCATCGACAGCGGCGATCGGGTCGCCACCCTGCCTTACAACGGCTACGGCGAGCAGGTGGCGTCGCTGTACCGAAAGTCCTGACGCGCTGGCATCAGGATGCGAGCCTTCGGACAATCGGCTTTGATTCCGCCGCGATTCCCGTCATTATCTCCGTCCGATGGATTCAAAGAAGCTGGCCCTGCTGTGCCGAGACCTGGCCGATAACAAGAAGGCGGAGGACGTGGTGGTTCTCGACGTGCGCAAGCTGTCGACGGTGACCGACTTTTTCGTCATTGCCAGCGGCTCAAGCGAGCCCCACCTGCGGGCCATCGAGAACGAGGTGCTCGACGAGCTGCAGAAGCAGCATGGGATCAAACCCCACTACACGGACGGCAGCTCTCAGACCAACTGGGTGGTGGCCGACTTCTTCGACGTCATCGTGCATTTCATGAAGCCGGATGTCCGGCAGCGGTACGATCTCGAGGGTCTCTGGGGAGATGCCCCGCGCGTGGCGCGCCCGCGCCGCCGAAAGGCCTCGGCCGACGACACCTCCGAAGCCTGAGTAGGCCCGGTTTCAAGGTCTCAGTCGCCTTTCCCGCCACGGCCGGGGCCATTCCGGATGGCACCCAAGAGCGCCGCCCCGACGCCGACGAGGACAACCAGGTTCATCGCCTGGGACACCCCATGCCAGGCGCCAAACTGACGCCGTGCCGATTCCCGGCCCCCCTCCGTGGAGTCTTTCGCGTAGCGGACCTGGTTCAAGGCCTTCAGATGCGGTTGCAATCCGAACCCGCCGGCAAGCGCTAGTCCGAACAAGAGCATCAATAGGATACACCGGCGGCGGAGGCTCCGTCTTTCCAAGACGTCGCTCGCCAGGAATTCCACGCCCCAGCACAGGAGGGCCAACAGCCCGCAGGCTTCAATCAGGAGAAAATAGCGGGACAACACCAACTGGGCGATCCGACCCGCGGTCTCACGCGGAACGAGCTCCAACATGGCCGGGGAAAAGAAGACCGGCCCCGCCCCGAAGGTAAGGAAGATCGAGGCCCCAAACCAGACCGCCAGGATCAGCAGGGCCCCGCCGCGGCTCCAGAAAACAATACGCACCCGGCGATCCTAAATCGTCCCGGACGAACAATCCACGAGAACACCGGAGAAGGATCGGCCTATTTCAGAGGAAAATTTCAATTGCCGCTACCCGCCGCTGCACTAATCTACGGGTTCCTTCGCTCCGGCCAGTCCGGGCGATTCCGATTGTTGCACCAATGAATATCGAATTGACCAAGCGCGCTCTCGAGAAAGTGGGTAATCAGCACATTCTCGTGAACGTCATCTCGCGTCGCGTCCGCCAACTGAACAGCGGTGCGGGCGGCTCGAGCCGTCCGCTTGTCGAAGTCACCGCGGGCATGGGCGCTGCCGACATCGCCCTGCTGGAGGTGATCGAAGACAAGATCGGCTTCGAATTCGTCACCGAGGAAGCTGCCCCGGTCGAAGTCGTCGCCCCGCGCAAGCGCGCCAAGAAGGAGAAGACGCCGGCAGCCTGAGCCCCCGGCGTTTCCAGGAACCCTTTCCCAATTCAGCCGGAGGGCGCAGGCTCTCCGGCTGTTTGTTTGTCGGACCCGGAAATTCCACGCTGCATGCCTGAACCGATCAACAACCCCAAGGCCCGTCACGACTATACGATCCTCGAGACCTACGAGGCCGGCATCGTCTTGCACGGTACCGAGGTGAAGTCACTGCGCGGTGGCAAAGGGCAGATCGGCGACGCCTACGCCCGGGTGGATCGCGGCGAGGTCTGGCTGCACAACATGCAGATCGACGAGTACGCGCAGGGCAACATCCACAACCACCGCCCGGTGGCTCCCCGCAAGCTGCTCCTGAACCGGACCGAAATCCGCAAACTGGAGGCCCTGGGCAGGGTCAAGGGAAACACACTCATCCCCCTTTCGCTCTACTGGAAGAACGGCAAGGTGAAAATCCAACTCGCCGTTGGCGAGGGGAAGGGCGCCCACGACCGGCGCCAGGAGATTAAGAAGCGCGATTCCGAGCGCGAAATCAAACAGGCAATGTCGCAGCATCGAAAGGGACGCTGACCCCTCATCCGATTGGCCGCTCGTCAGTCCTTCCAGAACCAGGACGCCCCCTCGGGCACCGTATAGCGGACCTCCATTTCCGGCGTATCGACCGGCGCATTCCGGTAATACGATTCCACCCCGGCGAGGGTCATTCCGGAGGTCAGCAGAGTTCGCTCGATCGGGTACGGCTGCACCCGCTCGATCACCATCCGCTCGATGTGTCGGATCTGGGGATTGAAGAAATCCGCCGTGCTCGAACCGTGGGTTGGCATCGGCAGATACATCTGACAGGAATGGATCCGCCCCGACCGACGCTCCATCCCGGCATAGTTGAAATCCCGGATGTCCAACATGAGCAACGCGGTGTGGAACCCGTCCCGATGTTCGTAGAAATTCGCCCATCCGGTAGGGAACACCCGCCGTGCCCAATCCAGCGTCACTCGATCCACCGGATACCCGTCCTTCACCGGGAGATTGTGGCTCCGCGATAACGCCGACACCACCAACGCCGCCGTCACGTCACGTCGAGCCACCACGTCCCACATCCGCTGTCCCTGGAGCGCCGTAGCCTTCCGAATGCCCACCTCCCCGCCCTCGCGACGTTCGGACATGCACTGCGCGGTCTCAATACCGTGAAAATCGTAGCTGTCGCGACCGCCATAGCCCACGCAGACACTTTCCGCCAGCGGAGTCCCGACCGGGAGATCAATCGCTGGGAACCGACGGGTCACCGGAAGCGAGGAGCCCGCCTGAAAGGGAAACCCAAGTCGTTTCGCGTCGCCGACCATCTCGACACACTGATCCCATCGTGTGGAAAGATGCTTGTCGTTGAACACCGGCACACTTCGTCCGCTGGATTCAAACACCGCCACCACTTCCTTGAAGAACTTGTATCGCGGGTAGAGCGTCTGGCCCTTTTCATTGCGGAGATACTTGCCGTGCTCCCCGATGATCACCACGCCATCCACCGCCAACGAGCCAGTTCCCAGGGTGAGCGCATCGGCAATCGTCGGATGGATCGGCACCCCGTGACGAGCCGCGATGCCCGGAGCCAGGTCGCCCTTGGGATGCTGGTCCACGTACAGGGACACCAGGTCCACCTCGGGCCGGCGCCATCCTCCTTGCCACCCGTAACCCAGCAGAAAGCGGTCGATGAAATGCTGGGCGTGTGAATGAAGGCGAACCTCGGTGCAAATCAGCGCGATGCGCTTGCGGCGCGACTCCGCCGCCCGTAGCGACGGCGGACGGATCAGCGAGCAGGCCGTGGCGGCGGCTCCAGAAACGAGGAACGACCGGCGGGAGAGTCCGGGATGGGGCATGCGGCAATCCTATCGCCGGAGCGAGCCGCTGCCACGTGGAAAGCCGTAAACTGAAGCGTTCGAATCTACGCTCGCGCTCGGCCGGGCTGCGGCCAAGCGGCGAGGAGGATCAACGCCAGTGCGGGCAGGAATCCGGCCACCACCAGACCCGCGTCAAAACTTCCAGTGCGATCCGCCAGAACTCCAAACAAGTGCTGCGCCTGCGCCGGAATCAGCCAGCCGGCTACCCCAGCGATTCCGGTGATGCGCCCTTGATAGCGTTCCGGAAGATCCTGGGTCAGGGCGTGATAAAGCGGAAACACACCCAAGGCCCCTGCCGCGCCACAACCGAGGACCACCAGCAGCGCCGGCCCGCGACCGAGCCAGGGAAGCGCCGTCGACAGGGAACAAAGCGCGGCACAACCCGCGAAAACCGTGAGCCGTGCCCTCTGAACCGGCATCCCACGCACCGCCAACCGCATGGCTAGGGCACCAGCGGCAACACAACCGACGTCCGCTGCCATGAACCACGCGGAGTTGAGCCACAGCGCGTCCGGTTCGGAGTAGCCCCGGCCCTCCTGAAGGAACTTCATCAACCAAGCACGCGAGACCTGCCAGGTGGTGTTGATGCAGGCAATGAGTCCGAACACGATCCGCATTTCCCGGCTGCAAAGCACCTGCCAGAGCGTCGGCTCGCTGGACTCCGTCGCCGAGCGGGTTCGCACGCTCTCTTGACGCCGCTCGGTCAGCAGATCGGCATCCCGCACCGCGAAGAGCCATGCCGGAATCCACAAGAGACCGATGCAACCCACCACCCAGAACGGGGTCCTCCATCCCCCGTCCCCGGCCTGCATCAGGCCGCGAAGCACCAACGGCGCGAGGATGGCACCGAGCGAAGCCCCACTCTGGAGCAGGCCGTTTCCCAACGACCGTCGAGCGGGATCCAGCAGCGAACGCGTCGCGCGGATGGCACACGGCCAATGGCCCGCTTCAAAAAAACCGAGCAGTGCGCGGCAGAACAGCAGTTGCCCGGGCGAATGGACCCAGCCGGTGGCGATCCCGGCGAGCGACCACAAAAGCAACACCACGGCATACAACCGGCGCACCGCGAACCGATCCGCCATCCAACCAAAGACCAGCGAACCCGCCGCGAAGGCATAGCCGAACACCGCCTCAATCGCACCGTATCCCGCCTGATTCAGGTGAAACTCGCGGGTAATACGGACCGACGCGCCTGCCAGAGTTTGGCGATCGAGATAGTTGATCGCCGACGCAAGCATCAGCAGCCCACAAAGCATCCACAGCCGAGCCCCAATCGGACGTCCGGTTTCAGCGGCAGCGGACTCGGTGCGTGGCATGAGTAAAAAAGGGTCAGCCCTCCCACGACACACCATCCCACGCGATCACCCGTTCGAGCAACGCGGTGACGTCCGACCCAAAGGTCTGGAACAGGTGCTCCCCCTTCTCCGCCGTTGCGAGATGAGGCCAGCCGATATGACCAGGCACGCTGCGGTCCCGAGTGGTCCATCCACGCACCGCAGGCGTGAAGGCATTGCCCGGCGGAACCGGTGCGGCACGGAGATAGTCTCCGACCAGTTGAGGCGCGAGACGCAGGATCATCGAAGTCTCCCATTCGCAGGCGTGCCCCATCTCGTGCTGATGCAACGACGGCAGCGTTTCCCACGGCCTGGCTCCCAAGCTCCAATAGGTGCCCAGCAGAAACAGGAGGTCCTGGCGATTCCGATGACGCTGGCGGAGCTCAAAAACCGCCTGCCGCCCGGGCACATCATTCCCGCCGTGTCCATTGACGAACACGATCCGCCGAAAACCGTGATGCACAAGGTTCTCAGCAAGCCCGACGAGGAGGTCGAGATACACGCGCGGCGGCGCCGACAGCGTCCCGCAAAAATCAAGATGGTGGTCAGAATTCCCCAGCCACATCAGGGGCGTGAACAGCACCCGTTCGCCGAGAGTTCCGCGAACCCGGCGGAGGACTTCGTCGAGCAGGAGGCTGTCGGTGAAGACGGGGAGATGGTGGCCGTGCTGCTCAAGCGCCGCGATCGGGACCACGACCGGGATGTCCTTCGGGAGTGCGCCCAGCTTGGGCCAGGAAAGGTCGGCTAGTTCCATGGGTAAAAATCCGGCGCCATGCTGCGTTGACCAAAAGCCTGAGGCCAGCCCGGAGCCGAGGGGCCTACGGATTCACCACGACGCGGAGGTATCGGCGCGCCAACCCCGAGCTGAGCTCAAGCGAAGCGCATTGGGAGCCCGCACCCACGATTGGCGCCCCCGAATTGATCCACGGACCGGACGGATCCACGGCAATTTGGACCTGATATCCACGCCCGGCCACAGCCGTCCAGCACGCTTGGTTGGACTTGGGGTTGACGGTCAACACCGGGGTCAGCGGAGGGCCGACGGGTTGAACCTCCACCACGCCGCACAAAGGCCCATAGGTGGCGAGGCCCGCCTTCGGGCTCGCGAGATCATTCCAAGATCCGGCCGGCTGACCGAACGCATTCCCGCTGCGAAACAGATGGGCGTAATTCTCCGTTCCGCCCAGGTTGTCCGGCTCATGGTCAGCCCAGTGGGTGTAGTCGGAAGTCTCGCCGCTCACCCAGGAAAAAGCTCCCCCCGCAACGGCCCGTTGATAGCCGATCCACAGGCTGCGCTGCACCCCACCATAGCCGCCAAAGGTGGAGAAAACCCACTCCTGTTCGGTGACGTCGTTTAGGGTGACGAGATGTCCTCCAAGTTTCTTTGCCTGCGCTTCGGAGTTCTGCCAGGAATCCTCCGCCAAGAGGTAATAGCTGTGCCCATTGAAGGAATTGGTGATCGGCCCGGCGAGGACCGGTGAATTCGTTGGCCCCCCGGAGTCAGTGAGCGAAACCAGAGACCATGTGTTCGCCTCGTCCAAGGTATGCCAGAATTTTGGATTCGCCACCGTTCCGGTCGTGGCTGCGGCCTCCGAGAGTGCCCATCCCGCATGGCGATCCCCACTCAGGCCCAGAATCTCCATCGTCACCGTCAAACGGTCGGGAACGGTGTCAGCGGCGAGGAACCCAAAGCCGTCCGCAACATGAACGATCTGCCCCCCAGTCGTCCCCTCCAGATCATAATAGAATTCATACAAGAACGATCCAGGACTGGCAACGCCCTCGACCATTGGACCGTCATTCATGTAGACGCGCACCACCATTGAATTTGGGGCCTCGAAATTGGAAAAATAATCGAACCCGAGTGTCTTGAGCACCCGCGGCGTCCCAGGCGGTAGGATGATTTCCATCCCATACTCCTCCTTGGGTGAACTGTCGTAGAAGCTGTAGTTAAACGCCGGGAGATCAAATACCACCGTGGTATCTGTCCCTATGGTGGTCGTGACAAGCCGCATGACAAACTCCGACGCCGACACTGAAAGCGTTAGGAACGAACCCAGGCAGAACACGATCGCCAGCCCGAGGGGATGGAGAAATCCGAATCTGTGTCCATTAAGATGCCGTCGCGGAAAATGCATGTGTCTGTGGCCCGGTTCGCGCTGCGCCAACGGCGTCCCCCGGACCCCGTGAACTTGGGTGAGCCAGGTGAAAAAGTCCAACCCCCGGTGCGGCGGATTGGTCTCAACGGGCACTCAACCCCGGTTGGTGCGGATGGTGGGACTCGAACCCACACGACCTTGCGGTCAGGGGATTTTAAGTCCCCTGCGTCTGCCATTTCGCCACATCCGCGCCCCTGAACTTGAACCCCTTACCGCCACTCCGAGTGCTATTCCCGGGTCGTGACACGGTTTCTATCACGGAGTCGCAAGACCGCCAAAGTAGCGATCGCGGCCTGATTTCGCAATGCTCTGGAAATTCCCAACCGAAATTATCGGCTGCAGGGTACGAGCAGCTCTCCGGCTGCTGCAAGGCCCGCCTCCGAAGGAACCGCGCCACTCATCGCTCGGGCCAAGCCGAACGCCTGAATCTTTACCGGCGCCTCCCTGTGCGACAAAGAGGGTCACCAAACTGCAGCAGGGTCTTGTTTTCCC
>JANXMD010000016.1 GCA_025354845.1 Verrucomicrobiota bacterium
CCGGACTCCAGCTCTGGGGCGGACTGGGAACCGCGTTCGCCACCGCCGGAGGCCAGCACACCGGCGGCGAAATGACCGTGATCGACACCCTGCGCTCACTCCAAGGATTGGGGCTGGCCACGTTTACCTTCGCCCAGAAATACGTGGTGCTCGGGGCACAGCAGAAATTCGCCGCCGACGGGGAGTTCGACCTGATCGACACTTGGTTCCTTCGCCAGCTCGCACGAACCGCGTTGGTTCACCTTCTGACGCGTCCGGATCCAAAGAGGGGCTCGCACTGGGCAGATCACTTCGGCCTCGATACCGGCTACTACAATTCCTTCCCTTCCCGCGAGGCGTTGCAATCGCTCGTCGGAACCGTCTGTACACGGCTCAATGCGCCGCTCGCGCACGGACTTGCCGGATACGAAAGTTGGATTCGGGAACTGGGGGAAGTTGCCCGTCCGCCCGACGCCACCACGCTGCCGTTTCGCGACCTGTTGCCGGAGCCACCCGTCAGTCAGCCCTACGGATAAAGGTAGAGCGGCGCATCCGCGCCACGACCCGGCCACTCGCGCTGATTAACCGCGTGGGAAATCACGAGAGGCAGCAACGCCTCGTTGAATCGGAGCTCCGCCTCCAACACTTCCCAACCCGCGGGCGCCCGGAGCGGCACAGAAACGACGGAGATCCCCAGAGCGCGGCACATGGACTCGGCACGATCCGCCTGATCCGAGGCCACTCCACCGTTCGCGGGACGCAGGATCACCACTGGCGCACCGCGGGCAGCGAGCTGCTGAAACGGACCGTGCGCAAACGAGAGGACGTCGAGAATCTGCGGCGGCGCCCAAAACAATCCTTCAACCATCTTGCAGGCTAGATTCTGTCCGCATGCCGCCAGCCCCGGAGGCAGCAGCAGTCGAAAGCCACCCGAAGCCGCGGATCCCTGTTCGGTGAGGAAGGTCGTCAACGAAGATTCGGTCGACGACAGAATGGATTCCACTACCGAAGACGCCGTCGTCGCCGGGGTCAAACTTCGACAACGCGACTCCAGCCAAAGCCGCGCCGCCAGAAACCCACAGGCGGGACCGATCACGCGGATCAGAATCTCGTATTCGTTCTCCAGCGGGAACCCGACGACCTCCGCACCTTCCTCGCTCAGTTCCTCCAGCATCCGTGCGCGATCTGGATGCGCGGCGGCGAGCAATCCTTCCCGAGTGGCGGCGGTGAACAGAATCACGCGCCGAAAATGCCGTCGTGCGGCGAAAACCAATTGAAGGTTGCGGGAAAGCCCCTGGCTGAAGAGCACCAAGGTTCGCCCTCGCCCTTGGATTCCCGGCAACGGGTCCCCGGAACCATCGAAGGCGGCCAGCGGGACAAACTCCGCGACCTCACCGGAACGATTCAACTCCCATGAAAGATAGCGGGCATGCGCTTCGGAACTGCCAATGCCGGTGACGACAAACGACTCGTGGATCGAAGAAAATCCAGAACGCGCCCGCCACCCCCCGAGCATTGCGCGGAGATGCCCGGGAATGGCGGCCAACCGCATGGCGAGGACCTTGTGCCCCAGCGGGTCCGCCTGAAGATCAGTCGGCGATGGCGTGGTCATCGAGGAAGATCCACTTCTCGACCTCCAGCCCATGCTTGTTCAGCGCCGCAGCGTACTCGGTCTTCTTCACCAGGCTGGAGGGACTGTTCATCACCATCTGAACCCGGGCGTTGGGCACGTGATGGCGCAGGAGGAGAAAACAGGCATCGTAGTCACGGCTGTCGTAGCTCACGCCGAGCTTGCGATAGGCCTCGTCTGACGACAGCGCCCCGCCCCGCTCAGTGAGCATGCGGTCGGTCGCGTGGGCACCAAATCCGGCCCCGCGCCCATCGAAATAAAGGAGGCAGATCACCCCCACGCCGTAGTGGACCATGTGACGCACGCTCCGCTTGAACTTGTCGCGATTGTCCATGTTCGCGAGCGGGAATCGGTTGAACAGCGACTCGCTCTGCAGGCGGATTACAGGCAGGTCGTAGATCTTCGGCTTGTTGTAGGTCAGCAATACGAACTCATGACCGGTCACGATGTCATAATACACGTGCACCCGGAACCAATAGGGTGCCGTGAGGAGTTCGATCAGCGGATCATCAGGATGCTCCTGCCGGTGACGAGCGAAGCGGTCTCGGTTCAACTGCACGATGAACCGATGATCGCGAATGAGGTAGCAGTCCTTCACCAGCGGCATCGAGCCGCCCATATGGCGCTCAATGTCCGACTGGAAGGTCTTGAACTGGGCCTCGGTGATCAGGATCTCGCTGTCCACAGGCTTCACTGGCAGGAAGTAGCTCGCGGCGTAGATGAACCGATTCGCCTCGGCAAGCGCGTAGGGTTGGAAGGGTTCCACCGGTTCCGGCGGGAGTGCAGGCTTCTGTACCTGCTCCGAGGGCCGCTTCAGGATGTGTCCGCTGGCGGCCTTGCTGGTCAGATACGCGAGATTGAACGGCGAGGGCTCAAACTCCAGCGGCTCCGCGCGTACGACCCGCAATCCCGCGGCACTCATGGCCGAGATCTTGTCGGGATTGTTGGTAAGCAGGATGAATCCGGTCTTCTTCAAGCCGAGCAGATGGCACACATGGGCCACGTCCTCGTAGTTGCGATAGTCCTTCTTGAGCCCCATCGCAGCATACGCCTGAAA
>JANXMD010000029.1 GCA_025354845.1 Verrucomicrobiota bacterium
ACTTACTTTTCCACCTGGATATGGTTTGGATTCAATGGGTGATATGACCGTGGGCAACAATCGTGGAAACACCGGGTCCTCCCAAACCGATGAGCGCCCGGGGCGTGCCGCCTGGGATGATCAGGGCGGTACCGCCAACTCGAATTCCCTCGAAGGAAAAATCCTCCGCATCCATCCCGAACCGGACGGCACCTACACCATTCCCAAGGGCAACCTGTTCCCGCCGGGCACGCCGAAGACGCGTCCGGAGATCTATTCCATGGGTCATCGCAACGTGTGGCGCGTGTCGATCGACAGCCAGACCGGCTTTCTCTACTGGGGCGAAGTGGGTCCCGACAACCGCGAGGACGGCCCGATTGGTCCGCGCGGCTACGATGAGTTCAATCAAGCCCGTGGACCGGGCTTCTTCGGCTGGCCGTATTTCGTGGGCGATCAGGCCTTTCCTTTCTGGGACTACGTTCAGGGCAAGGCGTTGGACAAGAAGGACCCGCTGAAACCAACCAACTTCTCGCCGAACAATACCGGCATCAATGAACTCCCGCCGCAGTCCCCACCGTTCATCTATTATCACGGTGGCGTCATGGAGAAGTTTTCCGCGCTGGGCAGCGGCGGTCGGTGCGCCATCGGGGGGCCGATCTATCACCGTTCCGACTTCAATGCCCCAAAACGTCCCTGGCCATCTTACTTCGAAGGCAAGTGGATCATCGCGGAGTTCTCCCGTCGGCTGATTTTGTCGGTGGGCATGGAGGCCAATGGTGATTTCAAATCGATGGAGCGCATCCTACCGGAGTACCGCCCCGTGGAGCCGATCGATCTGAAGTTTGGTCCCGACGGCGATCTGTACGTGCTCGAATACGGTGGCCGGTGGTTCCAGGCGAGTCCTGAGGCGAAATTGGTCCGCGTCGAATTCGAAGGCGGTAATCGAAAACCGATCGCCGTCGCCACGGCCAACAAGGCCGGCGGCGTGCCTCCGTTTGACGTGAGGCTCTCGTCGGAGGGGACCAAGGACAACGACGGCGACGTGCTCAAGTATCGGTGGGAAGTGTTTGGTCCCACCGGCGCACCGCGTGTCTTCGACGAGGCGAATCCGGTGGTGAGGTTTGAGCAACCCGGTGCGCACGTCGCACGCTTGACCGTTACCGACCCCAGCGGCACCAGCGATAGCCGGTCGGTTCCCATCGTTTCAGGCAATGAACCTCCCGTGGTCACGCTGACCGTTCAGGGCAACGAGATGTTCTACTTCCCGAATCAACCCTTTGCCTATGCGGTGGAGGTGACCGATCGCGAAGATGGCAGCCTGTCGTCGGGAAAGATTCCCAAGGAGCGCGTCAATCTGAGCATCGACTACGTACCGGAAGGATTTGACTTGGGATCCCTCAAAGGGCTCCCGCGGGGTGAGGATGCCGCCGCGCGATTCCCGGTAGCCCAGGCGCTCATCACCAAGGGCAACTGCAAGGCGTGTCACCTGGTCGAGGGCAAGTTGGTGGGCCCGTCGTTCAGCGACATAGCCCGAAAATATGTCCGCGATTCCGAGGCGCCCGGGCGTTTGGCGCAGAAGGTGGTTTCCGGCGGCGGCGGCGTGTGGAGTCCCCTCGCCATGCCCCCCAATGCACTAATCAACGAACCCGAGGCGGCCACGATTCTGAAGTACGTCCTGAGCCTCGCCGACAAGAATGCCGGCACGCAGGAGCTTGTCGGTCGGTTCACCCCCACGCTGCCGGACGGCGATGTCGGCCGCGGTTCGGTCGTGCTGCGCGCCGTGTACACGGATCAGGGCGAGGAACAGGCTTCACCCCTGACGGGCGAGACGCTCCGTGTGTTGAGAAGTCCGACGCTCACCGCGGCTCAGGCCGAAGTGAAACAGCAGACGGAATCCGGCAATCGCGGCGCTGTGATCAAGCGGGGTTCGGTGGTGGGATTCAAACGGGTCGACCTGACCGGTGTGAAACAACTTGAACTCGTGGCGAGCGCCTCGCTGCCGGAGTCGCAGGCGGGCGGAACGATTCAAATTCGCCTCGATTCCGCGACCGGAGATGTGGTGGGTGAAGCCAAGGTGGAACCGCGGGATCCGTTCGCGGGGGCGCGTCGTGGGGCGCCTCCCTCAGCCACCACGGCCACAGCGGCGACGAATCTGCCGCGCACCGATGCGCCTCCGGGAACCAGCGTTGGCCGCGCAGGCACGCCGCCGCGAGCGGGAGGGGGCGCCCGCGGAATTGGGAACCGTTTTGCCCCGCGGGGAATTCCGGTGGATGTCGCTGAGGTCTCCGGAAAACACGACCTCTACCTGATCTTCAAGAATGACACGGCCACCGACGGAACGACCCTGATGACGTTTGCTAGCGTGCGTCTCAGCAATGCCCGTTCGACTCCTCCGGGGGACGCCAAACCCACGCCCTGACCTCCGGCAGTTCGCTTGACACAATCCTCCCTGCATCAAACGGTCACGGGGTTACCACTCGTCAGGCCACACCGCACGTTCTCTTCGTTATGAAGCCTCTCTTCCGATTTACCACCCTCGCTCTCGTCGTCTGGGGTTCCGTCGTGCCACTGACTCATGCGGCCAACTGGAGCTCCGGCATGAAGAACGGAAAACCGGAGTTCAAGTCGATGGGGCCGCTGGCCTTCGGTCCGGAAGGCATCCTGTTTGTTGCCGACACCCGGAGCGCGGTGATCACGGCGATCGCCACTGCGGACACGCTGCCCGCGGGAGGCGTGACACCGCTCAAGGTGGAAGGGATCAATTTGAAGATCGCGGCGCTGCTGGGCACTAGCGTGGATCAGATTCAGATTCGCGACCTGGCCGTGAATCCAATTTCGCGGAACACGTATCTGGCGGTTTCGCGCGGCATGGGTCCGGAGGCGGTACCGGTGCTGCTGAGGGTGGAGACGAACGGGCAATTGAAGACCGTGGCGATGGATTCGGTGATGTTCTCCCGCGCGGAACTACCGAATCCGCCGGCCGAGAGCGCGCGAGGGCGGCAGGAGTCGATCACCGACATCGCCTTCCTCGACGGCCGCTTGATGATCGCCGGTCTGTCCAACGAGGAATTCGCCTCGAAGTTCCGCGCCTTGCCGTTCCCCTTCACCACCGTTCCGAATGGAACCAGCGTCGAGATCTATCACGGATCCCACGGCGGGTTTGAGACGCGGGCCCCGATTCGCACGTTTGTGCCGATCAAGGTAGGGAATGAACCTCAGCTGCTGGCCGCATACACTTGCACGCCACTGGTGCAGTTTCCGGTCAAGGACCTGGTCGCGGGGGCCAAGGTCCAGGGAAAGACCATTGCCGAGCTCGGCAACTTCAACAACCCGCTCGACATGATCGTGTATCAAAAGGATGGGAAGGATTTCCTGTTGATGGCGAACACCAGTCGCGGCGTGATGAAATTCAGCACCGAAGGGATCGATCAGTTTGTGGGCATTACGGCCCGCGTGGCCGACAAACAGGGAATGCCCTACGAAACGGTTGCGGGCTGGACCAAGGTGGTGCAGTTGGACCTCTATGATCCGGCGCATGCGCTGGTCCTGCGCGGCGGCGAAGGAAACGCCCTCAACCTCGAGTCCCTGCCGCTTCCCTGAGTAGGTACCCGTCCGGCTGGGAAGGACAACCGCCCATGCACACGGATGGACACCGAAGACTCCGTGCCGGTGCGTGGCCCGTTTGCGCTGCATGAGACCACTTTGGCCTCG
>JANXMD010000073.1 GCA_025354845.1 Verrucomicrobiota bacterium
CCACCACCACCACCACCACCGAAAAAGCTCTCGAAGATATCGCCCCCCGCCGCGCCGCCGCGCCCTCCTCCGAAGACCTCGCGAAACACGTCGAAGGGATCATGAAACCCCCCGGAACCGCCCTGCCCGGGACGTCCACCGCCCGCGCGCGCCCGGGGATCGAACGCCTGGTGTCCGTATTGGTCGTAGGCCGCGCGCTTCTGCGGATCGCTCAGCACCTCGTAGGCTTCGCCAACCTCCTTGAACTTCTCTTCGGCCGCCTTGTCCCCCGGGTTCTTGTCCGGGTGGTATTTGACGGCCTGCTTGCGATAGGCCTTTTTGAGTTCCTCAGCGGAGGCACCGCGTTCGGCGTCGAGGACCTCGTAATAGTCACGTTTTCCGGAAGCCATGGCTCGGGATAAATCGGGTCAGGTCAGAACAGAATTCGGTTTCCTCACGACGCCGTCGAAGGCGCCTTGGCCACCACCACGCTGGCTGGACGGAGGAGACGATCGCGCATCCGGTAGCCCTTGCGGGCCACCTGCAGCACTTGGCCATCGGGCACATCGGCGGTCTCCTGCTGAGACACGGCCTCATGCACCGAGGGATCAAACGCGATGCCAAGCGCGGGAACTTCCTCCACGCCGGCATCGGAAAATACGCTACGAATCTGACCCTGAATCATGCCGACGCCAATCTTGAGTGCCTCCACGCTGGCATTGGCCTGGTTCGCCGCGGCGAGGGCCATGTCGAAGTTGTCCAGCACCGGCAGAAAGCGGCTCAGCATTCCCTCATTGGCGGCTCGACGCGCGTCGTCACGCTCCCGGGCGGCGCGCTTCTTGAAGTTCTCAAAATCCGCGGTCACCCGGAGCAAGCGCTCGTAGTTCTCCGCCGACCTGGCCTGGAGATCGGCAATTTGCTGCGAGGTCAACGGCTCGCCCGTCGTCTGGGATTGGGTTTCCCCGGGCTGAACAGTGCCAGGATCGTTGGATTCGTTGCTCATGATGGGACGCTCGGATACTGCAAAAGACGGGCGAACGTAGAGGGCGGGGACGCGCGTAGCAATACCTGCCGCGACCGCCCGATCTAACCCTCACCGCGGGGGAAAACAATGAACGGCCTCAGCACGGTCGATCTTCGCGATCCCTTCCATGACGCGATCCGCGATCTCCTGATAGATCTCCTTGAGGCGGGCCTTGGAACACGTCGCCGCTTCCGCGCGTTCCCGGTGAAAGGTCAGCGGGGGGCCAAACTTGAGTGTCACCTGTCCTGGCAACGGAAACTTTCGGTGCCGTCCAAACGCTTCGTAGGCCCCAAAGACACGAACCGGCACCACCACGGCTTCGGATTTCAGGACCGTGAGTCCAATGCCCGATCGCGCTCTCTGGAGCTGACCATCACCACTGCGCGTCCCTTCCGGAAACAGCACGATGCACCCGCCCGCCTTCAAGCGATCCAGGATCGCCTTCAAGCCCGCCCCGCCGCCGCCATCGCGATCCACGGGAACCGCGTTGAGCTTGCGAATCACGGTGCCGACCACCGGCACGGAAAAGAGCGTGTCTCGCGCCAGAAAGCTCACCGTGCGATCCACCGCGCTTCCGACCATGGGAGGATCAATGAACGACACGTGATTCGACGCCAGCAGCACGGGACCTTCCGGTGGGATGTTTTCCAATCCGATTCGGCGCCAGCGAAACCAGAAGGCGAACAAACCCCGCGAGATGGCGCGGGCCCGACGGTAGAACGGGGTGATCGGCGCCACGCCTCGACGGGAAGACATCACACGGGCGCCGTTGGAACGGGTGGTTGGGGAGTTCATGCGCGTTCCACCTCCACCCGGAGACCATCATACGCCAGCGACACGCCTGACGGCAGCATCGCCTGCGCGGCGTCGTGATCGTAATCGTGGGTGAGATGCGTCAAAAAGGTTCGCCCGGCACCGATTTGCTCGGCGGCCGCCAGAGCTTCGGTGAGATTCATGTGCGTCGGATGCGGCGCCGGCCGAAGGGCGTCCAAGACCACCACGTCGCAGCCCCTGACCGCATCAATGACCGGCGGCGGGACTTCCTTGCAGTCGGTTAGATAGGCCATCTTGCCTCCCCCTTGCTGGGAAAACAGGAATCCCGTGGTTCGAAAGTGTCCATGAGGGAGATCAAACGGAGTGATCGTGAGGTCTCCAATTTCGAAGGGCCCGGTGATTTCGTGTGGATCCGGATGAAAGTAGCCCTTGGAAATGGGGCGCCCATCAAAGGCGTAGGCGAACACACGCCGGAGGCTCGCGAGCGTGTCGGCGCTGGCGTAAATCGGCAACGGACCGCCCTTCAAATCGCAGACGCGACGGCAGTCATCGAGCCCCATGATGTGGTCTGCGTGCGCGTGGGTCACCAGCACCGCATCCAGGTACCCGAGGCCTTCCCGCAGCATTTGGGTGCGAAAATCAGGTGTCGTATCAACGACCAATCGCACCTCCGGGGTTTCCACGTAGATGCTCGGGCGGAGACGGTGATTCCTCGGATTGGCCAGGTAGGCCGGCGGGTACTGTTTGCCGATAATCGGCACTCCCTGGGAGGTACCCGACCCCAGGAAGCGAAAGGCGAACGACATGTTGGGCTCAGTCTGCCTTCCCAAAAAACCCACTGGCAACTGGCAATCGGTTTTGCGGACTCTCGGCGTGCCGTGCTCGTCACCCTCCGCATCAAGAACCTCGCGTTGGTCTCCGACCTCACCGTCGAGCTCGAACCGGGCTTGAACGTGATCACCGGGGAGACCGGCGCCGGGAAGTCTGTGTTGCTCGGCGGCCTGAACCTGGTGCTCGGGCAGCGCGCCGATCGCGGCGCCATTCGCGCCGGAGCGGAAGCCTGCAGTGTGGAAGCCGTCTTCGACATCACCGGCCTCCGCGCCCCGATTGCTGAACTCTTGGAATCCAACGGACTCGAGGCCTGCGATGGCGGCCAGCTCCTTCTCAAACGCACAGTCACCGCCGCGGGCGCCAACCGGCAGTTCATCAACGGATCGCCTGCCCCGCTCTCCACGCTCGCCGCAGTGGGTGACTGGTTGGTCGATCTGCACGGACCGCACGATCACCAATCGTTGCTCCAGCCCCTGCGTCAGCTGCTGCTGCTCGACGCGTTTGGCAATCTGGAGGCCCGACGTGAGGCCTTTGCCCAGTTGGTACGCCGCGCCGCGGACCTCGCCGAGGCCAAGCGTCGCCTCATCG
>JANXMD010000096.1 GCA_025354845.1 Verrucomicrobiota bacterium
CGGCGCGGACGACACGGCCGTCCGGTTGACGTAGAACCAGAGACTGAACGCCGCGAAACGAACGGAGCCGGGGAAAGGCCCGGTCGGATCCCAGCACGCTCACCACCTTGGATAACGCATCCACGGTCATTCCCTCAGGACCAATCAGGGTGACCAAGGAATGATCCGTGAGGCCAATACCGGTTCGCGGATCCACGATGTGCGAATAGCGGACGCCACCAATTTCGGCTCGCTGGAACACGTCGCCCGAGGTGGCGAGCGCCTGGTGCTTTAGCGCCACGAAACGAGGCGGCGGTCCGTTCGTTCCGTCGAACACGCCCACCTCGACCTTCCATCCCGGCTGCCCGGGAGGCGCGTCGCCCGCCACCATGTCCCCACCTCCGCTCACCAGAAACTGGCGGATTCCCTGGGTCCGGAGCACCTTGGCTGCCTCGTCGAGGGCATAGCCTTTGGCGATCCCGCCTGGATCCAACCGCATGCCCGGCTTCACCAATCGGGCGGTGTGACGCGTCGCGTCCAATTCGATCCACTGCCAGCCGACCGATTCGCGAGCCGTGGCGATCCGTTCAGCGGATGGCAGTTCCCGCTGACGACGGGCTCGCTTCCAGAGCTGCACCAGCGGTCCCACCGTAAGATCAAAGGCACCGTCGCTGGCTCGCGAAATCTGCTCAGCGCGTTCCAACACCTTCCACAAATCGGGTCCCACCGGAACCGCGCGTCCGGAAGCGGAGCTCTGGGACAGCAGCGAGAGTTCCGAGGACTCCTCGTAATCGCTGAGGATTGAATTCAACTCTGCAATGCGACTCCACGCAGCCTCGGAGGCCCGGCGGGCTTGGTCCGAGTCGGCTGCATAGAGCACGATGCGAAAAGGCAGCCCCATCTGAGGGCGCTCAAACTCGAAGCGGGAGTCTGCAGAAACGGTCGGTCGGGTCCGGCACCCCATCGCGCCGAACAGACCCAGGACGAGCCAGGAAACCAACAGCAAGACTCTCGTCACGCGGCCTGCGATCATGAGAACAGGCGCTCGCGTAGCTGGGAAACGCTGGCGGTCCCGGTCGTGCCGAGTTGGTGAATGACCAAGCTGGCGGCGGCCATGGCGAGCTCCATCGCCTCGCGCAAGGTCGCGCCCGCGGCGAGGGCTCCGGTGAGGTTCGCGGTGACTGAATCCCCCGCACCGACGATGTCGATCGGTCCGCGGATGGGATGCGAGGCCACGTGCTCCACGGTTCCATCCGGCCGCGCTCCCACGATGCCGCGTTCGGCCAGCGTGACAATGGCGGGCTGTCCATTGGCGGTGGCCATTGCCAGACAGGCGGCCTGGATTTCCTCCAGCGATTCCACCGGTCGTCCCGCCAGGGCGCCCAGTTCACGGGCGTTCATCTTGAAGATCAGCGCCGGCCATCCGGAAAGCCCGCGACGACTGTCGGCCAACCACGGCTGAGTCGACGGGCGGGGCAGGGAACCAATTCCCGTGAGGAGCTCCGGGGTCACGACTCCCGTGGAAGCCACGTCGACCTGGTCGAGAACGATCACGCCGTCGGACAAGCCTGCCGCCGCCGCGAGCGCGTGACCCAGCGCCTCGCGATGCACCACCGGAGTCGGGGTCCAGTTCTTGAGATCGAGCCGGCTCAACTCCTCGGGCGGCTGGCCCGGACGGTGCAGCAAGGGTTTGGAATAGGTGAAGGTGTGGCGATCGGGCACTGTGAGAAAACCGTCCAGCACGACTCCCGGACGAGCGGCCAGGGCGCGACGTAATTCCCAGCCCTCACCATCGTCGCCGCACAGACCCACCGGGCGAATCACTCCAATGCCGAGTGCCGCCAGGTTGTTGAGAATGGTTCCCGCGCCTCCCGGTTGGCACCGGGTGGCCAGGACGTTGTGCACCGGCAGGTTCGTCTCCAGGGAGATCTCCTGCTTGTCCGGATCGATGTCGAAGTAACGGTCGAGGCAGAAGTCGCCCGCGACGGTCAGTTTCAGCGACGGATACCGGGACGTCAGGGCCTCAAAACGATCACGGTTCATGCCGACACGAGTTCGCGGTGGAGATGGTGAATGAAATCCAGATTGTCGCACTGGAGATAACGCATGGCACCGCCCATCCGGGAGAAGCTCTTGCAGAAGCGAAGATAATACGCGGGATTCGTCTTCGGCGGCTCGCCCTGGGTCCAGTCCCAGTTGCCGCCGTCCTGCAGATCCACGACGTAGATGTCAAAATCCTTCACGGCAGGGCGGCCCTGCTGGAAGCGGAGGTTGTGCACGCAGCTGAGACTCTTCTCGAACACCTGCGGCGCCATGATCGCGGACCCCACTGACAGGACCACCCCCCCATCGAGTCCTTCCACGGCGCCGGCAAACCAGCGGAAATCCTCGCCAGCACCGCGGCCGACGACGCTGCCGTTGAACATCGGATGGCAGGCGATGATGTCGTAGCCGATGCCCGGATGAACCGTCACCGGAACGCCGAGCCGCCAGGCTTGCGCGAGAATGCTGCCCTGCTTCCAGGCGTGCTCGACGTCGATACGTCCCGAGGGAACGCCGAACCGCTGCATCGCTCCCAGAACGTCGCAGCACGCAGCGGCCAGCGGATCGCCAGGAAATTGCGACACGGCAGCCGCGAGTTCCTCCGCCGTGGGCAGGCTGCAGCCATCCTCGTGGATGAACTTGCCCAGGGCGCGTCCATAGCCGAGACCGGTCAATGCGCCAGCCAGCATGGCTAGTTGGAGATTGCGTCCCGTTTCATCCCAGGTGCCGAAGGTGCCCGTCGCCACGTTCTGCTCGACGCTTTCGGTGGACCGTCCGAGCCAGGCGTATTCCCAGTCGTGAATGGTGCCGGCGCCATTGGTGGCGAGGTGCGTGATGAACCCGCGCTCCATCAGATCGGTGAGGAGCAGGGCCGCTCCATTGCGCAGAAGATGCGCTCCATACATCAAGATGATCTGCGCCCGGGCCTCGCCGGCCTTTCGGATCTTCTCCGCGGCGCCGCGGATCAAGGGGACGAGCTCGGGTGCAATCGGACGCGATGGCGCGTCAGGACCGACCAGGATGTCCTCAACGCGGGTAAGACTCCGGCGCTCCGCAAGCGGAAGCACCTTCAATCGGGACAGGTCCAGGGCGGGCATGGCTCAGGCGGGGAACAGGCAGTCCATCAGCGGGCCGAGGTCCCGGTAGTCGGGAACGCAGACATCCGCACCCACACCCAGCAGCCGTTGGCGCTTCCACTCGTCCATGTTGCCGGAGCCGTTGTTGGCCTCGTCGCTGGCCACTGCCACTGCGCAACCGCCAACTTGTTTGGTGTTCTCGATCTCGACGTAGCCGTCGCCGAACGCCAGCAGCGAGCCGCCCGGGATCTGGTTTTCAGCCAGGATGCGGTCGATGACCATCTTCTTGCTGAACTTCCGGTAGTCGTCCTGCGCCCCGTAGATGTGGCCCTTGAAATACCTCGCGATGTCCAGCGCCTCGGCCTCGGCCTTCACGAACTGCTCGTCGGTGCCGGAAGCGAGATACAGCGGGAGACCGCGGGCACTTAGGGCCTCGAGAAGTCCGCGAGTGCCGAAGACGGTGAGGTCGTCCCGGGTTATGTGTCCGGCATGGATGCCGTCAACCCGATGGCGGATCCGTTCGTCGAGGCGTCGAAGGTACTCGTGCTTGTACTCCAGCGGTTCCTGAGGCGTGCCGCCACGTTCACGCACCCGGTCGGCCAGTTGGATCATTTGGTAGATCGTCTGCTTCCCGTTGAGTCGCATGATGTCCTCGAACGCCAGCTTGCAGCGCTCCTCGTACGATTCGCCGACCTTCTCGGGAATGATGTTGGCGAACATCGGTACCATCACGTCAGGCCAGCCTTGCCGGATAATTGAGAGCGTGCCGTCGAAGTCGAACAGGACGTGCGAGATTCCCTTGCGGGGCTGGAAGCCGGGAGCGAACTCAACACGGCCGGTAAAACGAGCGGAATGACTCATGTGTCGACTGAAAGTGACGGGTCTCCCGGGGAGCCGTCAATGATCCGACAAACACTCGTGCGAAATCTCTCCGACCCGGATCAGGCGACCGGCGCGGGGCTTCCGCTGGCAATGGACGCCGCCTCCGCCTCGCAAACTGCAACCGCTGCGACGCCGTCCGCCGCGGTGACGCGCCGAGGGGCACGGTGATTGCGGACGCACTCGAGGAAGTAGGCCAGCTCGCCCACGTAGCCGTCGCCTTCACCGGGTTTCACCACTTCTACCGGCTGTCCGGGCACATAACGCTTCAAGGCTTCCGCTCCGCGCGCCCCATCAAAGTCCACGGTGGCCCGTTCGAAATTCACCGTGAAGGACATGCTGAATCCAAAGGCGTCCGACATCGCCCAGCTCCCCTCTGCACTCACCGTTGCGCCGCCTTCAACCGAATAGAGGGCGACAACGTGATCCACGGCGCCGCTAACCTTGGAGTACCCGGAGGCGAACACGGAGCGAGGGCGGCCGAAGCAGTGGAGGATGAAATCGACGTCATGAATGTGGAGATCCAGCAACGCCCCGCCGCTCTCCCCGCCCTTGAGGAAGTGGCTGTGACCCCATCCCGGTGCCTGCGCGACGCGACGGAAGCGGGCATCGAGGACCCGGCCATGAGTGCCGGCATCGATGAGACGTTTCACCCACGCGTAGGCCGGCCAAAAGCGAATGCACATCGCCGGCATCAGGAATACCCCGCGTTTCTCGGCCTCGGCGGCTCCTGCAGCGAGACGTTCCGCTTCGGCACGCGTTCCGGCCATCGGTTTCTCCACGAGCACATGTTTGCCGGCAGCCAGCGCCGCGAGGGCTAGATCGACGTGCGTCCGGGTGGGAGTGGTGATGTCGACCACCCGGATGTCCGGGTCGGCGAACAGCGCGGCGGGCTCGCGAAAGGTCTTCACCCCGGTCATGTCGAGCCGATAGGCCTTTCCGTCGCCAACGTTGCCGAAGACGTCGGAGAAGTTTCCATCGAGATTGCGTCCGCTCGGGTTGCACAAGGCCGCGATCTGGGCTCCGGGTACTTGTGCGTAGGCCTTGAGATGGGCCACGGCCATGAATCCGGTGCCAACCATGCCGATCGGGATGTCCATGGCACGAGCGTGGCGGATCATCCGGTGCCGGGGGAATCCAAAATCGATCGAAGTCGGCATGAAAAAGGGAGTTGCAGACGTCGAATCTGTAGACAGCGTTGGCGAAGTCCCAGAATTGGAACCCCCCATGAGTAACATTTCACGCCTTTCGCCCTCGTTGTTCGCCCTTTCCATCGCCACCGCCGCGCTGTCGCTCAGCGCCTCGGACTGGCCCCGTTGGCTGGGTCCAGAGGGTAACAACCAGGTTGCCGCGGCCGACTTTAAGGCGGACGTCTCCACCTGGAAGGTCGCTTGGAAAGCGTCCGTCGGTCATGGCTACTCCGCCGTCACTGTGGCGGGGAAAGATGCCATCACGCTTGGCCACGATGGCACCGCCAAAGAGATTGTCTTCTGCTTCGATGCCACGACGGGCAAGGAGCGCTGGCGCCATGCGTATGACGCCCAACTGCTCCCCAAGATGCATCCTGGTGGCCCCAATGCCACGGCGACGATTCTGGAGGATCGTGTGATCACGCTCAGCAAAGACGGTCAGGTCCGCGTGCTATCGCGCGCGGATGGTCACAAGCTCTGGGATCTGGACCTCGCGCATGGTCCGAGCCTCAAGCTGCCGATGTGGGGATTCGCCAGCTCTCCGGTGGTGGACGGCAACCGCCTGATTTTCTCCGCCGGCCACGTGGTCGCGGTGGATTTGGAAAAGGGGACCCTCCTCTGGACTTCCTCCGGCGACTATCATCCCGGCTACACCACCGCCGTGGTTTTCCGTCGCGAAGGCCACGCCTACATTGCGGCATTGGATGGCAAGGGGTTTACGATTCTGGAGGGAGCCGACGGCAAGGAGGTCGTTCGTCGCGACTTCTCCGCCATGTTCGACATGAACGGCACCACGCCCCTAATCGTGAATTCGGGCAACCAGATCTTCGTGTCGGGAAACAAATCCTCCGAACTGCTCGCTTTTGATGGCAAGGCGCTGACCCCGGTGTGGACCACCACCGAATTGAAGAGCCCGATGAACGCCGCCGTGATCCGCGATGGCGCAATCTACGGCATCGACGGACGTCAGGGGTCCCAGGGTCGCTTGGTGGCGCTGAATCTGGCCGACGGCAAGGTCCTGTGGTCGCAGGACGGTTTCGGCTTCGGCAACACGATCGGCGTGGGCGGGAGTCTGGTGGCACTCAACGAGGAGGGACTGCTGGTCACGGCAGCGATTTCGAAGAGCGGCTACAAGGAAACCGGTCGCCAGCAGGTGCTCGGCAAGATCTGCTGGACCACCCCCGTGTTCGCTCAGGACCGCATCTACGTCCGCAACGACAAGGGCGACGTGGTGTGCCTTGCCGCACCCTGACCGCCGATCTCGGCCTTTGCGGTGCGGCGGGTAGTTCGCAATCTTAATTGGAGCGGAGAGCTTCGGCTCGGTTCATATTGCCGCGCCTCCGCTCCATTTGCCTTTTTCCTTTTGCCTTGTCACTAGCGCCGCTTGAGGTGCCGGTCTGCGAACGCGAGGGTCGCCTGCCAGTCCTCCAGCGTGACGTCGTGACTTCCAGGTCGAAGAAAGTAGCCGAGAGTGCTGTTCACCAGCACCGACGGCGCCGGCCAGTTGCGGGTCGCCAAGCCATCGGTGCCTAGCAGGCGATACACCGGATCCCCGCCCAGTCCTCCGAGGAATTCGCCCTTGGGATCGCTGTAGGTGTCGGTGGTGCCACTGAGAATAAGCAACGGTCGTGGGGCAATCAGGGCGACCAACTCGTGTTGATCAACGGGCAAGGCGGATTCGTTGTCGGCGTAGCGAGCGAAGCGGGGTGCGAACCAGTATCCAAGCGGGCCCGAGAGGTGATCGACCTGTTCGCCGAAGAGTCGTTTGCTCAAGGCGACGCCGCCGGCCCCCGACTCGTTGGAAATCACCGCGGCAAACCGCTCATCCTGTGCACCGGCCCACAGGGCTGCTTTTCCAAGTCGGCTGAATCCCGTGAGCGCCACGCGGTGCCCGTCGACCCGGGGTTGGGTTTCCAGGTAGTCCATGGCCCGGCTCAATCCCCAGGCCCAGGCCCCGATCGTCCCCCAATCGCCAGGGCCGGGCTCTGGACCGAGTCCTCGCGGGCCCTGGCGCCACTGGCCGGGTTCGTCGGGTTCGATCTCCCCGTAACCCACCGTCGCCAGCCCGTAGCCATGCTCCAGCAGGTACGCGGTCGGCCACATGTGTTGATGGATTCCGCGCCCGGACCCGGTGGCGCGATGGTCCTTCACGTGATTCACGTACAGTCCGTTCACCCAATGCGTCGGCACCGGCAGGTCCGGCTCGGAGCTGGTCGTGTAGTTCCCGTCGAAGTTCAACCCGAGGAAAACCGGGACGGGGCCGTGCGCGCGATTCGGCAGCACGAGCAGGAGTTCCATCTGTCGTCCCGACTCGGTGCCCTCAAAGAGGATTCCGATGCGCAGTCGCGTCGCGGTGCCGCCGCGGACGTCACGTTTCTCTTCACGGGTGACGAACCGGAGTTGCGGCGGCCGGCCCACCCGAGTCCGACCGTAGATCTCCGATTCGAAGAGGCGGAGCAACTCGGGACGGCGACGCTCCGTCCAGTCGCGCCGCGTCGCCACCGGGGAGCCGTCCTGGAAGTGCAGGGGATCCGGCAGCGTGTAGGGCGGAACTTTTGACTCGTTGGTGATCACCGGCCCCGCCCAACTTGCGGCGACTGCCAAGAGCATGAGGACCAGTCGGGCAAGGAGGCGCAAGGGGCGAAGCTGAATCATGGACTTGTGCCGACGCTGTCGGAGGTGGTCTCGATTGGCCAACCGGAAATGCCGGATCACAAAATGAAACGGCGCCCGCTGGAGTCCAGGGGCGCCGTGTCGTCAAAGGCGGCACGCTGCCGCCCGGGAATCACATGTGGGCAATCATGTTGTCACCAAAGGCCGAGCACTTGATCTCGGTGGCGCCTTCCAAGAGGCGGGCGAAGTCGTAGGTGACCTTCTTGGAACCAATGGCGCCGTTGAGCCCCTTGAGGATCAGGTCGGCCGCCTCGATCCAGCCGAGGTGACGGAGCATCATTTCGCCCGAGAGCACCACGGAACCGGGGTTCACGACATCCTTGTTGGCGTACTTCGGCGCTGTGCCGTGAGTGGCTTCGAAGATGGCATGACCGGTGATGTAATTGATGTTGCCGCCCGGGGCGATGCCGATGCCGCCGACCTGCGCCGCGAGGGCGTCGCTCAGGTAGTCCCCGTTCAGATTTAACGTGGCGATGACGTCGAAGTCCGTCGGACGCGTGAGAATCTGCTGCAGCGTGATGTCGGCGATGCTGTCCTTGATGACGATGCCGGCACCGGGCTTGCCCTCGGGGATCTTGCACCACGGACCGCCGTCGATTTCCACCGCACCGAAGTATTCCTTGGCCACCTGGTAGCCCCAGTCCCGGAAGGCCCCTTCCGTGAACTTCATGATGTTCCCTTTGTGGACCAGGGTTACCGACTTGCGGTGGTTCAGGATGGCGTAGCTGATCGCGCTGTGGATCAGGCGCACGCTACCGGAGTAGCTGACCGGTTTGATGCCCACGCCAACCTGTACGTCGCTCGGGAAATTCGGAATGCCAACGGCCTTCCAGAAATCCGCCGCCGCGGCCTGGGTTCCAAAACGAATCTTCGAAAACTGCTTGGGAAATTCCTTGGCGATGAAGTCGAGGATCTTCCCCGCCTCTGGGGTGCCGGCGGCATACTCGATGCCGGCGTAGATGTCCTCGGTGTTCTCCCGGAAGATGACCATATCGACCGCCTCGGGCTTCTTCACCGGGCTGGGCACCCCCTTGAAGTACTGCACTGGGCGGAGGCAGACATAGAGGTCTAGCATCTGGCGCAGGGCCACGTTCAACGAGCGGATGCCGCCGCCGACCGGGGTGGTCAATGGCCCCTTGATGCCAACGAGGAACTCCCTGAACGCGTCGACCGTGTCGTCCGGCAACCAGTTGTTGAAGCGCTTAAAACTCTCCTCACCGGCGAAGACCTCCATCCAGGACACTTTTCGGGTCCCGCCATACGCCTTCTCAACCGCGGCGTCCATCACACGAACCGAGGCCGCCCAGATGTCGGGTCCGGTGCCGTCACCGCGGATAAACGGAATGATCGGATGGGAGGGAACGATCAGTTTACCGTTCTGGATGCTGATCTTCTCGCCCTGCGGGACGGTGCACGTGGTGTAGGCCATGAGGAGCTAGGATAATCGATTCGCTCCCGGACGCGGTCTCTCCGACCGCATACCGGAAGGAACGATTAAAGCCGACCGTGGCAAAGACGGGCAAGCGCCGGTTTGTGTTGGGGGGAGATTCAGGCCGGAAAATCAGCGGATGCGCCGGTTGTGGACCATTCGAGGTTCTCGGCACTTTGGAACTCGATCCGCTTTCGCACCTTTTCGACGGCGTATCTTCCGAGGGCGAGCCGTTGCGGAGCTTTCCCCTGGTGCACCATCTCCACGATCACCGACGCGGCGCGATCCGGATCCCCCGGCTGCTTGCCGCTGATTCGTTGAAGGAACTGCGCGAACTTGCCGCTGGTCGCCGCGTATTCCGGGAGCGCGATCGCCGCGCGTTCGAGGGATCGGGAAATGAACTCGGTACGGAAAGGTCCGGGTTGAACGATCGTCACCCGGATGCCGAACGGCGCGAGCTCGGCCCGCAGCGCCTCGCTGACGCCCTCCAATCCGCACTTCGCAGCGCCGTAAATGCCAAAGCCGGCGTAGTTCGAAATGGCGGCGGCCGCACTGATCTGAATCAGGTGGCCACTGCGTTGTTGCCGCAGGATCGGCAGCACGGCTCGGATCACGCGAATGGGTCCCATGAGATTGGTGTCCAGGTTCCGCGCGATTTGCTCCTCGGAACATTCCTCAACGGCACCGATCAGCCCATAGCCGGCGTTATTGACCACCACATCCAGTCGCCCCCAGGCCGCGTGCGCCTGGGTCACCGCCTGCGCCACCTGCGCCGGTTGCGTGACGTCGAGCGGCAGCGTTACCACGGAGTCGGGAGCCCGTGTGGCCAGATCCGAGATCCGATGGACCTGGCGCGCCGTGGCGACGACACGATCCCCCGACGCAAGGGCCTTCTCCGCCAGGCTTCGGCCAAATCCGGAACTGCATCCGGTGATAAACCAAACCCGCGGTTGACGCGTGCCAGACGAATCGGCGGAAGGAGTTGTCATCAAGGATCACCCCTCGACCCGAAGTCGCAGTTGTCAACCCGTGGACCGACCGCAGGCTCCGCCCGGGATTGCCCCCACTACGTCCCGGGTTCATGATTCCGTTATGCGCATCGACGTGCGACTCACCGGCCTCACGATCTATCCCGTCAAGTCGTGCGCCGGCATCCAGGTTTCCGAGGCGCTGCTGACGCCCCACGGACTGGAATGGGATCGCGAGTGGATGGTCGTCAATGCGGCGGGTGGATTCCTGACCCAGCGCACGCATCCGAAAATGGCGCGGATTCGAACCACCCTCACTTCCAGCGACTTGGTGCTCGAGGCGCCCTCGATGGGGTCCTTGCGGGTGCCAATCGGTATCGATCCCGATGCGGCGCGGATTCCCGTGTCGGTGTGGAGCCATTCGACCGTGGCTCGGGCCTGCGGGCCGGAGGCGGCGGATTGGTTCACAACCTACTTGGAGGTCCCGGCGCGGCTGGTTCGTTGGGATCCAGAGCAACGCCGCCCGACTCCCGCGGAATGGACCGGCGGGATTGCTGCCGAGGCGCGGTTCGCAGACGCCTTCCCCTACCTGTTGCTCAGCGAAGCCACCTTGGCGGACTTGAACCGTCGCATCCCCGGCGGCGGTGCTCTTGAAATGAACCGGTTTCGACCCAACTTCGTGGTGAACGGGTGCGAGGCCCTCGCCGAGGACACGCTCACGGAACTGCAATCGGCCACCGCGGCGTTCCGGGCGGTGAAGCCGTGCACGCGGTGTCAGATTCCCAACACGGATCAGGAAACAGCGGCAGTCGGTCTGGAGCCCCTTCAAACCTTGGCAAAATACCACAAAGATCCCCGTTTTAAGGCACCGGTGCTCGGGCAGAACCTCATTTTGCTGCGCGGTGCAGGGTCACGAATCCGCATCGGAGAGCTCATGACGCTTTCGGAGATCGCCTGAGGTTTGCCAACGCGCCGGTTTTGCGGTTCATTCGCGCGCCATGCGAGTGCACTGCACCCCTTCTCCAACCGTCCTGCGAACTCTAACGGCTGGGGCCGTGTCCTGGTTGACGGCCGTTGCCCAGGCGCCCGATCCCGTTTTCACCGTCGAGCCGTACCTTCGCACGGGTTCCCGTGCCAAGGCGGATCAAGTCGAGGCCGATGTCCGCGCGCCGCGCGTGGGCATCGATTTCAATGGCACGTGGCTGCTGCCTCCGCGATGGCGGATCAGCCTCGGCGCGGAAATTGAGCACGACCACTACCGCCTTTTTAACTTTGACCGTTTGTTGGCCGGGACTGCGGAACCGCTGCGTGATGCGTTCCGGGTTCGTCTCACGCCGTTGGTGAGCTACGTCATTGATGAGCGCTGGGCGCTGGTTGGCGGCATGACTCCGGAGGTGGCCGGCGATGTGGATGCGGACGTCGCGCGTTCGTTCACGGCCGGCGGTTTCTTGGGCGCACGACGGCAGTTCACGCCAGCCTTTGCGATGACCTTTGGGGGGATCGCCTCGACACGGCTCGCGGATACGCCGCGTTTCCTGCCGCTCGTCGGAGTGGAGTGGCAGATCGCCCGCAGGTGGCGCTTCGGGATGCAGGGACCCGGTGGATCGCTCAGCTATGCCTGGCATACCGCAGAGGAGGGGAAGCCACTCAACCTGTTCCTGAAAATGGCCTACGAAAGCCGGGAATTCCGGCTGGCGAGCGACTCCTCGGTTTCCGACGGCGTGCTCCGCGACCAGTCGTTTCCAGTCGGTATTGGCGTCGAATGGCACGCCACTCCGTTGGCCACCGTGACCGCCGAGGTCGGCACCTCGATGTCCGGATCCCTCCGCGTTCGCGACCGAAACGACCGGACGCTGCTCGATCGTGACCTGCAGTCGGCGTCGTATCTCCGCCTGGGGATTCAAATGCCGCTGGGCGTGCCCGCTCTCTCGGGCGCCGACGCGACCCATTCCCGTCCCACTGCCGGGGGACCGGAGGAGTCGGAGCGGCGTCTATCGGGTTCCGTTATCCAAGCGTGGGAGGAAAACGATTCGTTCACCGGAACGGATTCCAACTACTCCCAGGGAATCCAGTTCTCGTATCTCGCCCCGGAGGCCGCCTGGGGCTCAATGCCCAAGTCGCTGGCGTGGTTTGGGGAATCGATTCCCTCCCTCGGGTATCAGGTCGAGCGCGGCCGATTCACGCTCGCGACCGGGCAGCTGATGTTCACCCCGATCGACATCCACACCACCACGCTTCAAACCTTGGATCGACCCTATGCCGGCTGGATCTATCTGGCGCCAGCGGTGCAGCGACGCGGTCAGACCTCGGAGGGAAATGCGGTTCTGGAAGAATTACGATTGGATCTTGGATGGATTGGCCCCGGGGCCATGGGCGGCGAGGCGCAGAACTTCATCCACCGCAACTTTGCCATCGGGCTGGCGGAGGGCTGGGATCATCAATTGCACAACGAGCCCACCGGAGACCTAACCGTTGCCCGTGCGTGGCGCCGGACGCTTGCGGGCGATCGCGACGGAGGCTGCGTGGAGTTCGTGGCTCATGGAGCGCTCACGGGAGGCACGCCGCGAACCCAGGGAACCGCCGGAGGACTCCTTCGGATCGGCGTCAACCTTCCCGACGACTTCGGTCAGCCGACCATCCAGTCAACGCTCCCGATCAGCGCCGGAGTGCCGCAGTCCTTTGGTGTTCATGTCTTCGCAGGAATCGAAGGACGCGCCATCGCCTACGATAGTTTCGTGGACGGAAATCTTTGGCGCAGCAGCCATCACGTCGCCGGCGAGCCGCTTGGATTGGAAAGCCGGGTAGGATTTGCGGTGACCTGGCACTCCGTCGATCTGGGATTCACCTATGCGCGGCAGAGTCCGGAATTCAAACAGCAGACCGGCGGCGAGCACGATTACGGTACGCTCTGGTTGAACTGGCGACTGTAACCCCGAGGAATCGAAGGCTCACGGTTCCGTCAGGACTACGGGCCGCTCGCGATCCTCGACGGTCACGCGGCCGGCGAGCCAGATGCTCAAGAGGCTGGCGGCCACTGCAGCCCATCCGAGCAGGTGGTATCCGGAGAGTTTCCCGCCGGGGTCGGTGGTGACCACCCAACCTCCGATCCAGGAGGCGATTCCGGCGGTGATGTCGCGCACGCAGCTGGCGAGGCTCATGAAGGAACCCCGGTGGCTCCGGGGCACCGCCAGAGAGACGATCGCCTGTCCGGGCACAAACCGGCCGCTCGCCACCCCGAAGAACAGTGCGGCAAGCACCAGGATCACCCACAAGGGCTGCGGACCGGTGTTGGTAAGGAACAAGGTGACGAGGCAGGCCGCTCCCACCAGGATGCCAAACGTCCGATGGCGGCCATGTCGATCCGCCATCCGACCGATCCAGGGGGAAACGATCACCGTCACCACGCCGCCGACAAAATAGACGAGGAACAGGTAGCGCTCCGGAAGCCCGGCATTCCCGACCAGATAAGGCGAGAGGAAAGGGATGACGGTAAAATGGCCAAAAATTAGCGCCGACATGAAGAGGAGCGCGCGACCTGCGTTTGCATCGTGGAGCAGTTCACGAAAGGGATGAAACCGGACGCCGGGTTTGGTGTGGAGATGTTCCCGGACGGACGGGAGGGCTTTCCAGAGGACGAGCCACATGATCGCGGAAAGTATGGCCAGAAGGAGGAATGGGGCCTCCCAGTTGAACTGGTGGGCGAGTGACAGTCCGGCTGGAATTCCAAGTGCGGCCGCGAAGGAGAACGCGGTCATGACGATCCCGAGCCCGGCTGCGCGTCGTTCGGGCGGAACGATGTCGCTGACGATGGCCATCACCAGCGATCCCGAAATCCCGCCGAAGCCACCACACACGATGCGCGCCAGCATCAGGGTCGTCGCACTGTGAGCGAGTGCGCAGGCCAGCGTACCCAACATGAATCCGGCGTAGGTGACGAGCAGCAGCGTCCGGCGATCGAAACGGTCCACGAAGGTCGCCGCCAGCAGGCCCACCAATCCCGCACTCAAGGTGTACGCGGAAACCAGTCCGCTGAACGTGGCTGGGCCGACGGCGAGATCGCGCATCAGTTGCGGGCCCAGCGGCATCATGATCATGAAATCCATGATGTGCGTGAACTGGACTGCCGCGAGCAGCAGCAGTAGACCGCTTTCCGGTCGGCGGCTCATGTCAGTGGGTGGACGGCGGTGATGCCGGACGGGTGAAGCGCGCGGCGATCTTCATGATGACCGTATAGAATACCGGCGTGAGGAAGAGGCCGAACACCGTGACGCCAATCATGCCGGAGAACACCGCCACGCCCATGGCCCGGCGCATCTCGGCTCCGGCTCCGTGCGATGTCACAAGCGGGAAGACGCCCGCTATGAAGGCGATTGACGTCATGAGGATGGGGCGAAGTCGCAGGCGACAGGCCTCGAGTGCGGCTTCGACAACTCCCTGGCCCCGATCCTGAGCCGACTTGGCGAACTCCACGATGAGGATGGCGTTCTTGCAGGCGAGGCCGACCAGCACGATCAGGCCAATCTGGGTGAAGATGTTATTGTCCCCGCCCTGAAGCAACACACCGACCATCGCGCTGAGGAGGCACATGGGCACGATGAGGATGATGGCCAGCGGCAGCGACAGGCTCTCGTACTGGGCCGCGAGAACGAGGAACACCAGCAGAATGCACAGCGGGAAAACCAGGATGCCGGTGTTGCCAGCGAGGCGCTGTTGGTACGCCAGCTCGGTCCATTCCATCGCCATGCCCGGAGGCATTCCCGCGAGAACCAACGTCTCAATGAAGGCTTCGGCCTGGCCCGAGCTGAAGCCGGGCGCCGGGGCGCCGTTGATCTCGGCGGCGGGATAGCCGTTGTAGCGCATCACCCGGTCGGGACCGTAGGCTTCCCGCACCGTCATCAAGGTGCCCAACGGCACCATTTGTCCCCGGTCATTCCGGGTCTTCAACCGGGTCAGATCGTCAGGACGTGCCCGAAACGGCGCATCCGCCTGCGCGACCACTTTGAACGTTCGACCAAAGCGGTTGAAGTCATTCACGTAGAAAGAACCCAGGTAGATCTGGAGCGTCTCAAACAGGTTCTGCAGCGGCACGCCTTGGGACTTCGCCTTGTCGCGGTCCACCGCGGCGTCGAGCTGTGGCACGTTGATCTGGTAGGTCGAGTAGACACCCTGCAGCACGTTGGTCTGATAGCAGCGTCCAATGATGCCCCAAGTGGTGCCGTACAACGCGTCGCCGCCGAGGTTCTGCCGGTCCTCAATGTAAAGTTTGAAGCCGCCGCCCGTGCTCAACCCGTTCACCGGCGGCGCATTAATGACCAGAGTCCGTGCCTCCTGGATCGTGGCGAATTCCTGAATGAGACGGGCGCGAATTGCATTGGCCGAAAGGTCGTGCGACCGGCGCTCTTCAAACGGCTTGAGCGTGATGAAGGTGATGCCGGAATTGGGGCTGGCAGTGAATCCATTCGGCGACAGGCCTGGAAATGCCACCGAGGCGGCGACGCCAGGCACCTTGAGAGCAAGATCGGTCATCCGTCGCATGACCGCATCCGTGCGGTCGAGCGATGCCGCATCCGGAAGCTGCGCGACGCAGATGAGGTATTGCTTGTCCTGCTCCGGGATGAATCCGGCCGGAACGGCCTGGAAGACCTTCCCGGTCAGGAAGAGCAACCCTGCATAGACGAGCAGGCAGATCGCACCCCGACGAATCACGCGGGCGACGCCGCGGGCGTAGGCGGATGAGGCGCGCTCGAAGAACCGATTGAACGGCCCGAAAAGCCATCCAAAGAGCCGGCTGATGATCCGTGAAACCATGTCCTGCTTCTCTTGATGCCCGCGCAGCAGCACTGCCGAAAGCGCCGGGGACAAGGTGAGTGAATTGAAAGCGGAGATCACCGTGGAGATGGCGATGGTGATCGCGAACTGCTTGTAGAACTGACCGCTCAGGCCGCTGATAAATGCGGTCGGAATGAACACCGCGCAGAGCACCAGGGCGGTCGCAACGATGGGTCCGGTGACCTCCTCCATGGCCCGCCGCGTCGCCTCGTACGGAGACAGGCCGAGGGCGATGTTCCGCTCCACGTTTTCCACCACCACGATGGCGTCGTCGACCACGATGCCGATCGCCAGCACAAGTCCGAAGAGCGAAAGCGCATTGATGGAAAAACCCAGCGCGGCCATGACCGCAAAGGTGCCCACCAGGGACACCGGTACCGCCACCAGGGGGATGATCGACGCCCGCCAGGTCTGGAGGAAGAGGAGCACCACGAGCACCACGAGGAGGATTGCCTCGAACAGGGTGTGGATCACGGCGTCGATTGATTTCGACACGAAGACCGTCGGGTCATAGACCACGGTGAAGTCCATGCCGGCCGGAAAGTTCTTCTTCAGCACCGCCATGGTCTTGCGGACGTTCTTGGAAAGCTCCAGCGCGTTGCTTCCGGGCTGCTGGAAGATGGGCAAGGCGACCGCGGAGCGATTGTCCACCTGTGACCGCAGGGCGAATTCACCGGCCCCAAGCTCAATTCGCGCCACGTCACGAAGTCGAACGGTTTCTCCGTGCGGGCCTGATTTTAGGATGATCCTGCCGAACTCCTCCTCGGTCACCAGACGGCCCTGGGTGTTGATCTGGAGCTCAAATCCCACCGGACTTGCGAGCGGCTGTTGCCCCACGGCTCCCGCGGCGACCTGAATGTTTTGCTCGCGGATCGCGTTGACCACATCGCTCGCGGTCAGGTTTCTGGCCGCCACCTTGTCCGGATCGAGCCAGACGCGCATCGCGTAATCGCCGGATCCGAAGATCTGGACCTGGCCCACGCCCGGAATGCGCGCCAGCACGTCCTTCACCTGGAGCGTGGCGTAGTTGCGGACGAAGATGTCGTCGTAGGTGCCATCCGAAGTGAGATGCACGACCATGGTGAGATCGGGCGTCGACTTGATGGTGAGCACGCCCAGCCGTCGGACCTCTTCAGGCAGTTTGGGAAGCGCCTGTGACACGCGATTCTGCACCAGGACCTGCGCCTGGTCGATGTCGGTTCCCAGCTTGAAGGTCACGGTCAGCGTCATCACGCCGTCGCTCGTGGCCTGGGAAAAGATGTAGAGTGAATTCTCGACACCGTTGAGCTGTTGCTCGAGCGGCACGGCGACGGTTTCGGAAATCGTCTTTGGATTCGCGCCGGGATAGACCGCCCGCACCACGATCTGCGGTGGTGTCACCTCCGGGTATTCACTGATCGGCAGCCGGAAAAGGGCGATCAGGCCGACCACAAAGATCAGCACCGAAAGCACCCCGGCAAAAATCGGGCGGCGAATGAAAAAGTGGGAGAAATTCATGCGGTGGGATCCATCATCACCAACGACTGACGTCGGTCGGTGCGGTTCAGTGCGCCGCAGGCTGTGCCCCGGTTGGGACGGCGGGAGTGGTGGGGGACACCGGATTCACCGGCATGCCGGGGAACTGGATGCGTTGAATTCCGTTCACCACCACCCGATCCGAAGCGGCAAGGCCCGAGCGAACCACCCGACGGGTGCCGTCAAATCCGCCGAGGCTGACAATGCGTTTTTCAACCTGATTCGACGCATTGACCGTGTACACAAACTTCAGGTTCTGCTCGGTCAATAACGCCACCTCGGGGATCAGAAGGACTTTCTCCTTCGCAGTGGTTGGCACGCGGAGGCGAGCGAAAAGTCCGGGCGCGAGGACGCCCTCGGGATTTGCGAATTCGGCGCGCAGCAGGATGCTTCCAGTCGCGGGATCCACCCGGTTGTCGAAGTGCTCGATGACACCGTGGAAGGGGTGCCCTATCGAATTCGCCAGGCTCATATCAACCGCAATGCGCCCCTGGTCGTCGCGGGTGAGCTGATTGGCCCGCTCCAGGGCTTGAAACCGCAGGAACGATGCCTCGTCCACGTCGGCGTACGCATGGATCGGATCACTCTTTACGACGACGGCAAGCAGGGTGGTGAATCCGTCGACCCCTGAAACATTGTTACCGGCGGTCACCAGCGCACGACCGACGCTTCCGCTGATGGGCGATTTCACCTCGCAGTACCCGAGCTCAATGCGGGCCGAATTCACCGCCGCCTCGGCTGCGGCCACCGTTGCTGCGGCATCACGGGCCTTCCATTGACGCGTGTCTGCCTCCTCGGGTGAAAGCGTCCGAGTGGCGAGAAGTTGAGTTCCACGCACCGCCTCTCGCTGCGCGGTTTCGAGTGCCACTCGTGCCCGCTCCAGATCGGCCTCGGAATGGCGCAGTGCGGTTTCCTTGGGCTTGGGATTAATCACGAAGAGCACGTCGCCCTTGGAAACCTTCTGCCCGGCCCGAAACCGGACCTCGGTGAGGAAGCCGGAAACGCGCGGACGGATCTCCACCGTTTCCGAGGCATCCAATCGAGCGGTGAAATCGGTATACTCGATCCGTTCCTGCTGGTCGGGAGCGGCGACCGTAACCTCGGGGAGTTGTGGCATTCCGGCCGCCGGATGGGGCCGGCACCCGCAGAGGAATCCCGCCGTAATCAGGGACGCCGCCAGTGTGGAAAAGCGCATAATGATCTGGAAATCGGAATGGGATCCGGCACCTGGGGCGCGCCGCGCCGGAAAAAAACGAGGAGGGCTCAGGGGGACTAAGCTGCCAGGGTGAGTACCGAGCGGTCGCGAATCCCCTGCTGACGGCGATGCCAGCCCACTGCAGCCAGCACCCGCTCTTCGGCGAGGGACGGCAGTACCAGCAAAGGACTCGAGGTCTCCAACGCCGCGGCTTCGGCTTCGCGCATCAACGCTCGTAGCTCACGATGGGGAATCACCCCGTCAAACTCGAACGCCAGGGCAATCAGGACTCGCTTGGAGATTTCGCTAAATTCGTTGGAAATCCCTGCCTCGGCCACCCCACTGGAAGCCCGGTGGGGCAACGTAACCTGTTGATATTTCGGATAAACCGCCTGTCTCATTCGCACCATTGTGGCGCACTTTACCGATCGGTCAAGTTGACCCCCGCAACTTTCAGGCAACCGCCGCGAGCGGTTCGCGGAATCGGAGGAGTCGGCGGACCGCGGGCTCAAGCTGAAGCAGGATGCTTGGATCGTTGAGGATCTTCGCTTGCAACAGGGTTCCGAGAAAGCAGGAGTAAACTTGCTGGGCGGCGACCACCGGTTCGTCGACATCGATCACCCCGAGTTCCACGCCATCGCGGATGGTCTGCGCGAGGTACTGGAGCCATCGATCGCGCATCTCCTGGGCCTTGGCCCGGATCTTGGGATCCCGGGTTGCCAGCTCCGATCCGGCGTTGGCGTAGGGGCAGCCGACCACAAACCCATACTCCTGAAA
>JANXMD010000598.1 GCA_025354845.1 Verrucomicrobiota bacterium
GAGCAGATCCAGAGCTTTAATCCCCCACCGCCGCGACCGGCGGTGGGGTTTTGCGTTTTCAGGACCCGTCATCGCCGCCGTCGCCGTGGAACCGGGAAGGCTCCCTGACACCACACCACATCGACACCGACATCGTCATGCTGAAAAACCCCGCATCCAAGTACCGACCTTATCCCCAGGTCCCGCTGACCGACCGCCGCTGGCCCAGTCGCGTGCTCACCCAGGCACCCATCTGGTGCAGTGTGGATCTTCGCGATGGCAATCAGGCGCTGGCCGTCCCGATGAATGTGGCGCAGAAGCTCGAGATGTTCCAGGCGCTGGTGAAGTGTGGCTTCAAGGAAATCGAAGTGGGCTTTCCCTCGGCGTCGAACACCGAGTTCGCGTTCAACCGCCGGCTTATTGAGGAGAACCGCATTCCCGAAGATGTCACCATCCAGGTCCTCGTGCAGGCGCGCGAGGATCTCATTGAGCGGACGGTTCAGTCGCTGATTGGGGCCAAAAAAGTCATCATCCACCTCTACAACTCCACCTCCCCGGCACAGCGCCGGGTGGTGTTTGGCAAATCGCGCGACGAGATCAAGGCCATTGCCGTTCAGGGCGCCCGCTGGATTCAGGAGCGCTTGCATCGCCTCGCGGGCACCGACGTTCGATTGCAGTATTCGCCCGAGAGCTTCAGCGCCACTGAGATCGATTTCGCCAAGGAAATTTCCGAGGCGGTGATGGACGTGTGGAAGCCCACGCCGTCCCGGAAGATGATTCTGAACCTCCCCGACACGGTCGAGGTGGCCATGCCAAACGTTTATGCCGACCAGATTGAATGGATCTGCCGGAACATCCGCGATCGTGACTCCCTGATCGTCAGCCTGCACACGCACAACGACCGCTGCACTGGCGTGGCGGCGACCGAGCTCGGACTGCTGGCGGGCGCGGATCGCGTTGAGGGCACGCTGTTCGGCAACGGCGAACGCACGGGGAACCTCGACGTGATCACCGTCGCGCTGAACCTCTACATGCACGGCATCGATCCGAAGCTGGAGTTTTCCAACCTCAGTGCGTTGCGTGAGGTGTACGAACGCTGCACTGGGCTCACCATTCCTCCGCGTCAGCCGTACGCCGGCGAGCTCGTCTTCACCGCCTTCAGCGGGTCGCATCAGGACGCCATCAAGAAGGGGCTTTCGGAATGGGAACAGGGCGGACGCGAATTCTGGGACGTGCCGTATCTCACCATCGATCCGAATGACATTGGCCGGGAATACCGCGAGGTCATCCGCGTGAACAGCCAGTCGGGCAAGGGCGGTGTCGCCTACCTGTTGGAGAGCGAATTCGGTGTCGAATTGCCGAAGGACATGCAGCGCGAATTCGGTCCCATTGCCAACGATCTTGTGGATGCCCTCGGGCGTGAGGTTCGCGGCGAGGAGCTGAAGGCGATGTTTTGGCGCGAGTACGTGGAACGCACCGCGCCTTGGGAGCTTGTCCATTTCCACGCGGACGGGGTGAACGGCGTCTTCCGCTGCCGCGCCTCGGTGCGTCGCGATGGCAAGGATTTAAGCCTCGCCGGCGAGGGCAACGGCCCGATCGCCGCCTTTGTGACTGCGCTGGTTTCAGCAGGTGCTGCGGCCTTCGAGGTCTCCAATTATCGCGAGCATTCGCTGGGCGCCGGATCGGGAGCCTCGGCGATCGCCTATATACAGATTCGCGCCACCGACGGTCGGGTCCGCTGGGGGGCAGGCGTGGACACCAACATCGAACTCGCTTCCATGAAGGCAGTGCTGAGCGCGCTCAACCGCCTGGTTTGAGCGGCGTTCGGCACTCAACCAAAACGCGTTCCACGGAGGGGTTCCAGGAAGTGGTCTCCGGGCATTCCGTGAGAACGCCTGAGATCCTTGTCCGCACCGGAATGGAGAGCGCAAGAATTATGGACGCCACAGTCTGGCAATCCGCAGACCTCGCCCGTCGGTATCTCACCGGCGTGCGGGGCGCCCTGCCGCTCGCCGCGGAGCAGATCGATACGCTGCTTCGGTTGATCCTGGCGGCTGGAATCCCGGTGCGCCGCGTCCTGGATCTGGGCTGTGGGGACGGCATCCTCGCTGCGGCCGTGCTCGATCGGTTTCCGGGAGCGACCGCAGTGGGGGTGGATTTTTCGCCGACCATGCTGGAGGCGGCCCAGAGCCGTTTTGAGACCCGCTCGGATGCGGTCCGTTGGATCGCCTTCGACTACGCCGATCCGGCCTGGACGGCAGCGGTGGCAGGGGCGGGCGATGAACCGTTTGACGTCGTCGTTTCTGGTTTCTCCATCCACCACCAACCCGATGCCATTAAACGGCGAATTTATCGCGACTGCCTCGACCTCCTCGCACCGGGCGGGGTCTTTCTCAATTTGGAACATGTGTCTTCCGGATCGCCGTGGGACGCCGCGGCCGCTGAGGAGTTGATGATTGATCACCTGTACGCCCATGCCCGGGCGGGCGGAGATCAGCGCAGTCGCGAGGCGATCGCATTGGAATTTCATCATCGACCCGATAAAGCCGCGAATCTCCTCTCGCCAGTGGAGGAACAGTGCGCCTGGTTGAGAGCCCTCGGATTTGACGGGGTGGATTGCTTCTTCCGGCAGTTTGAACTCGCGATCTTTGGCGGCCGCAGGCCGGTGGTCAGCCCGAGGGTTTCTTCAAAACTGTCCGATGGCATTCGAGTGGTGCCCATCGCCGAAGAGCACATCGATCGTTTTTGGTCTTTGGTGGACGGCGTCGCACGTGAGCGGCGGTTCCTGGCAGCGGTCGAGGGCTTCCCGCTGGACGTCACCCGAGATTTCGTGCGGGGCAATATCGCCAGCCACCATCCGCAATCGGTCGCCCTGGATGGCGAGGAGCTCGTCGGGTGGTGTGACATCATTCCGGTGAATCCGTTCCCCGGGTTTGGACATTCCGGCCGGCTCGGGATGGGCGTTCGCGCGTCGCATCGGGGACGTGGTATCGGTCGCTCGCTGCTCGACTCGACTCTGGCTTCAGTGTTGGCGGCCGGATTCCGGCGTGTCGAACTGGAGGTGTATGCCACCAACACAGCCGCTGTGTCCCTGTACCGGCGGGCGGGCTTCGTGACCGAGGGGATCAAGCGGTCCGCGCGCGATCTGGACGGACAGGTGGATGATCTGATCCAGATGGCGTGGTATCCACCGGCGGTGGACGTGGGCTAGCGTAGGTAGTGATCGAACCAGTCGCGAACCGGCGCAGTCAACGCGTCGAATTCGTACGGGATCTCCTCGTGCCCGGATCGAGGCAGGACTTGGATTTTGGACTCCGCACCGAGTTGATGTGCGATCGAGTCGATTCCGGTTTGGGACGCCACCGGATCCGATTCACCGGCGACCAGAAACGCAGGGAACTGGCGTGTGCCGATCGCCGCTCCGGTATTGAGTGCATCCGGTCTGACTCCCAGTTGTCGTGGCAGTTCGCGAGCCGCTTGTCGAACCCAGGCTTTGGGGACCCACGGGGAATAGGTTTTCCGAAGGCCTTCCATGGCGTCGGCAAGCCGGTCGTAGGGCGCCATGGCCACGACGGTGCGGATTCGCGGGTCACGCGTGGCCCATCGCAGAGCCAATGCAGCGCCGTACGAATCGCCAAGCACGCCGATCGGACCCTGGATGGCGTGGCGCCGCTCAAGCTCGTCGACCATGGCGATCAATTCCGGGGTTTCCTCCACGCCGAACGAAATGGTTTTCCCGCCGGACCGACCATGACCGCGAAGGTCCACCAGGATGCACCGCCACCCGACGTCGGCGAGGGCCATGCCCCACGGAAAAAGCACATCCTGCGACAATCCGTAGCCGTGCAACAGGAACACCGTGCCGCGGGGCTGAGGGCGCGGATCGGTGGGTGCAGTACGCGGCCGAAGACGCATCTCAAAATGAAACACCGGACGCCTCCCGGAGAGGTCCCAGCGCCCAGCGGGTTGAAATCCGTAGTGTCCGGGTTCGACGACGCCGATTCGCATCGCGATGACGGGCGTCCCCACGTTGACCCACTGCTGACGGATGAGTTGCGCGGGATCCGGCATGAAGTAGGTGAGGGTCACCGGGGCCTCTGGCATCAGGCCTCCTGGCTTGGTCAGCCATTTCGGTTGCTGATTTGGTGCCACCCGAAGCTGCCGGGCGATGACTGTTCCCGGCGTGCATCCGGCGGTGAGTGCCGCCGCCATCACCAGAAGCATGGGGCACCGCCAGGTGAACCGGTCCTGAAACGATGGGGTGAGGTACGCGATCATGAAAACAAGGCGACCGAACCAAGCGGTTCCTGCGGCGGACTGCAATCGGAAACGTCTTGCGGGCGAGCGGACCCCGGGAAACTGAGCGGTCGGCGGGCGATTCGCGGCAAATCCGTTTGAATCCACCCGCTACTCCGGGCTTCAATCCACGTCGATTTCCGCCGTCACCCTATGAAACCCTCGTCCCTCCGAGCTTCCGTCTTCTGGACCCGCCTTGCCTTGTCGATCGGGACCCTTGGCCTCGGCCTTGGCCCGCTCGTGCTCTCCTCAAGGGCGGATGTCTCCGGCATTCGCCCAGTGGGGCGTGATGGTCACGTGTTGAATCTCGATTTTGAAACGGGCGACCTTCGGGACTGGACCGCCACTGGCACCGCCTTCAACGGGCAGCCGCTCAAGGGAGATCGTGTGCACGCCCGCCGCAGCGACATGAGCTCCGCCCACACCGGTGAGTTCTGGATCGGTGGGTTTGAGCTCGCGGGAGATGATCCGAAGGGCACGTTGACCTCGGCGCCGTTTAAGGTGACGCAACTCTGGGGCAGCTTCCGCTTTGCCGCCGGAGCCTGGCCCGAAACCCGCATCGAGTTAATCGACGCCGCGACGGGTTCGGTGTTCTTCAAGATGAATGGTGTGGAGAGCGAAACGCTGCGGCCGACGGTGGTCGACCTGCACGAGAAGGTTGGGCACGAGATCCAGATCCGCCTCGTTGACGACCGGTCGGGACCCTGGGGGCATGTGAACTTTGACGAGTTTCAGCTCCACGCCGCCCGCCCGACGTTCGCGAACGAATACACCCTTGCCGAGGTGCGCAAGAACGAGCCCCCTCCCGCTGATTCGGTGCTGTTCGCGGGATTGAGTCCCGAGGCAGCCGTCAAGGCGGCGACCTTGCCCCCGGGATTCAGTCTCAAGCTCTTCGCGGGCGAACCGGACATCAAACAGCCGATCGCCTTCTGCGATGACGATCGTGGCCGTCTCTGGGTGGTGGAGGGCTATACCTATCCACGTCGGGTGGGAAATCCACCCAAGGACGGATCGGAGTCCGATCGCCTCAAGGACATCCTCGGGGGCAAGGATCGCATTCTGGTGTTTGAAGACACCGATGGCGACGGTCGCTTCGACAAGCGTACCGTGTTCATGGAGGGCTTGAACCTGGTTTCAGGAATTGAATATGGCTTCGGCGGCCTTTGGGTAGGCGCTGCGCCGTACCTGATGTTCATTCCCATCGCCGACGGCGACACGCCGAAGCCGGCAGGAGCGCCGCAGGTGCTGCTCGACGGCTGGAACTACACCGCCGACACGCACGAAACGTTGAACACCTTCACCTGGGGGCCCGACGGCTGGCTCTATGGCTGCCACGGCGTGTTTTGTCCTTCGAATGTCGGCAAGCCCGGCGCCAAGGAAACCGAGCGTCAATGGATGGATGCGGGTGTCTGGCGGTATCATCCCACGCGCCATCAATTTGAGGTGTTCGCCGAAGGCACCAGCAATCCGTGGGGCGTCGATTTCGACGAGCAGGGGCAGTGCTGGATCGAAGCCTGCGTGATTCCGCACCTGTATCACATGATCCAGGGCGGCCGCTATTTCCGGCAGGGTGGTGACCACTTTGCGGTGGGAGCGGGCGAGATTCGCCGCAACGAAAAGCACCGCGACCCGCGCGGCCGCAAGCCGGTGTTTCCCTATGTGTACGAGGACATCACAACCATTGCCGATCATCTTCACTACGCCGGGAACCAGGGTCCACATGCGGCCAACGGTCGTTCCGACGCGGTCGGCGGTGGTCATGCGCATGCCGGAATGATGGTTTACCTCGGCACCAGTTGGCCGGCGGAATACCGCGGCAACCTCATCCTGGGAAACATCCACGGCCAGCGCCTGAACATGGACATCCCGGTGGCTTCGGGGTCCGGCTACGTCGGCAAGCACGGCGCCGATTTCCTCAATTTCAACGACACCTGGAGTCAGACCTTGAATCAGCGCTATGACGTGGACGGGTCGGTGTACGTGATCGATTGGTACGACAAAAACCAGTGTCACCACACCCGTGAGGACGGTCACGACAAGAGCAACGGACGTATCTACAAGATCGTTTACAACAACCAGCCGGCCACCCGGCCCAATCTGGCCGCGAACTCCGACGCCGAGCTCGCGGCCTGGGTGGGATCGAAGAACGAGTGGTTGAGCCGTCACGCGCGCAGGTTGCTTCAGGAGCGATTGGCGAAGATGGCAGGCGCCGAAAGCGTGGATCAGGCTCCGGCGGGCCTCGAGGAGGCGGCCCGGTTTCATCAGGCGGGAGAAAAGTTCGAGGCGCGAAAGGCCCTTCAAGAACTCGTCGATACCGGTACCGACACCGCTCGACGTTTGCGCGGGCTGTGGGCGTTGAGTCTCACCGGTGGTGTGGGCATCGAGAACGCGTCGCGCTGGGTTCAGGATCGCGATCCGTGGGTCCGGGCATGGACGGTGCAGCTCTTCTTTGAGCGTGCCAACCTGTTGTTCTCCCACGAAGAGCTGGCCGAAATGGCCGACCGATCCGTGACGACGCTGACCCTGCTCGCCCGGAACGATCCCTCGCCGGTGGTTCGCCGGTTTGTGGCCAGCGCCACCCAACGTCTGCCGGTGGAACGTCGCTGGGAGATCCTCGCGGCCCTGGCGGGTCACGCCGAGGATGCGGGCGATCACAATCTCCCGCTTCTGTATTGGTACGCCGCCGAGGGATCGGTAGCCACCGATTCTGGGCGGGCCTTGGAACTGCTGCGTGCATGCCGCATTCCCAAGCTCCGCGAGTTCATCGCGCGACGCGTCGCCACCTCCAGCCTTTCTTCGGCCCAATGAGTCGACACCCGAACCACCGGACCCACGTGATTCCTGAATTCCCGACCATGAAACGCCTTGTTCTCATCGGTGCCGCCTGTTTGGCGCTCACCGCCGTCACTCCAGTTCGTGCCGCCGACGCGCTACCCCAGTTGGCCGAGATCCTTGCCTCGAGCGACGACGCCCAGCTCCAGCTCGACATCCTCCGGGGCCTGTCGGCAGCGTTGCGTGGACGCCGCACCGCGCCCATGCCCGCCGGCTGGACAAAAGTGGAGGCAAAGCTCACGGGCAGTGCCAATGGCGAAGTTCGAACCCTCACCCAGGCCCTCTCGTTGACCTTCGGCAGCCAGCGCGCGCTCGCTGATCTGCGCCAGATGGCGGCGGATTCCAAGGCGGATGCTGGTGCGCGGCGTTCTGCCCTCGATGCGCTGTTGGCGGTTCGTGATGCCCAATTGCCACCCACGCTGCTCCAGCTCGTCGCGGATGCCGAGCCGCGCGTGGTTGAGGCAGCCGTTCGCGGCCTAGCGTTGTACGATGATCCCGGTACTGCGGCGACGTTGCTGGCCCGATATCCGGCGCTGAGTGTCGGAGCCAGACGCGATGCGCTCAACACCCTGGCCGGTCGTGCCGCGAATTCACGACAACTGCTCGCGGCCGTGGCGGGCGGCAAGATTCCACGCACCGATCTCACCGCCGACCTGGTCCGCCAGCTCCGGGCTCACAAGGACGAGGCGCTGCGGAAACAATTGACCGAAATCTGGGGAGTCGTGCACGAGACGAGTCCCGACATGCAGGCCGAGGTCGAACGGGTAAAGCGCGTCTATTGGGCCGGCGGATCGACGCCGGGCGATGGTCCGCGCGGTCGCGTGGTGTTCAACAAGGTCTGTGCCCAGTGCCACACCCTCTTCGACACCGGGGGGCACGTCGGACCCGATATCACCGGGGCCAATCGATCGGATCTCGACTACCTCCTCCAAAACATTCTCTACCCGAACGCGGTGGTGCCCAATGAGTATCGGGCGACCACCATCGAGACCAAGGATGACCGAACCATCACCGGCATCGTGAAGGAGCAGAACCCCGCGGCGACGGTCATCCAGACCGCCAACGAACTGCTCACGGTGCCGCGCGGGGAGATCAAGTCGACCACGACCAGCGACCAGTCGCTCATGCCCGAGGGATTGATCGCCCAATTGAAGGACATCGAGCTCCGCGACCTGCTGTACTACCTCTCGCGTCCCGGTCAGGTGAACCTCCCCGCAGGCCAGTAGCCGCTCCGGCCAAATCTGGAATTGCACCATTCGGGCGCGCACGGAGGGTGACTGAATGCTTCGACCAGACGTGGTGACGAGAGTTCGCGGATGGCTGTTGGCCCTGTTGCTGACGGTTCCGGGCGGATTGCGCGCCGAGTCGGTTTGGAAGTTGGTGTGGCACGACGACTTTGACGGGCACGGGGTGGATCCCGCGAAATGGGAGTTCGAGGTGAACGCCAATGGCGGTGGGAATCACGAACTCCAGTACTACCTCGCGCGAAACGCGGTGGTGTCCGGCGGTCATCTCGTGATTACGGCCCGGCGCGAGCGTTTCACCGGGCCGGGCGGCACCCGCGATTACACCTCGGCGCGCCTTCGTTCGCGACTGAAAGGCGACTGGACCTACGGCCGCTTCGAGATGCGGGCGCAACTGCCGAAAGGAAAGGGGATCTGGCCGGCGTTTTGGATGCTGCCCACGGACTCTCGCTACGGCGGTTGGCCGCATAGTGGGGAAGTCGACATTCTGGAGCTCATCGGGCACCAGCCCTCGACGGCCTACGGCACCCTGCACTGGAGCGATCCCTCCGGGTATCACACGAACTCCGGCGGGAAATATCGACTGCCGGCGGCGGTTGGGACGTTTGCCGATGGCTTCCATCTTTTCGCATTGGAATGGGAAGCCTCGGAGATGCGCTGGTACGTCGATGGAATCCAGTATCACTCGGTGAAGCGCTGGCCCGCGGACGCCGGGGCGGCGCCACGACCGTTCGATCAGCGGTTTCACTTGATTCTCAATCTGGCGGTCGGCGGCGACTGGCCGGGGGCGCCCGAGGCGAGCACCGTTTTTCCGCAACAGTTCCTGGTCGACTACGTCAGGGTCTACCAGCGGACGATCCCAGGCAGCCCGAACGACAAGTGACACCGGCGCCGGTACCGCGAGTGATGCTGCATCTCGACATGGACGCGTTCTATGCGTCGGTCGAGCAGCGCGATGCGCCCGAATTGCGGGGCAAACCGGTCATCGTCGGAGCTCCGGCGGAGCGGCGCGGGGTGGTTTGCGCGGCAAGCTATGAGGCTCGGAAATTCGGCGTCCGTTCCGCCATGCCGAGCCGGACCGCTGCGCGGCTTTGTCCGGCGGGAGTGTTTTTACCGCCGCGGATGGACCATTATCGTGCCGAGTCCGTCGAGATTTTCCGCTTGGTGCGCGAAACCGGCGTCCGAGTCGAGCAGGTCTCGGTGGATGAAGCGTACCTGGAGGCGACGGAACTCATCGACCCGTCGATTACCGATCCAGACGCGCGACTGGCCGCCGCGGTGCCTCTGGCGGAGAGGTTGAAGACCGAGATTTCCTCGCACCGTCGGCTGACGGCTAGCGTCGGAATTGCCTCGAACAAACTCATGGCCAAGCTGGCGAGCGATTTTCGAAAACCCGACGGCCTCATGCTGATTCCTGATCGGGACCGGTCCGCCTTCCTCCGTCCGCTTTCGTGCCGCGTGTTGCATGGCGTGGGCGCAGTGACCGCCGAGGTGCTGGCCAAGGCGGGAATTCAGACCATTGCGCAGATTCAGGACCATCCCGGAGATCTACGCGCCTTGCTGGGATCCTTTGGCCCGGTGTTGAAGCGCTACGCCAAGGGAGAGGACGATCGTCCACTGGAACTGGGCGATGAAATTAAGAGCATCAGCAGCGAGACCACCTTTGAGCGGAACACCTCGGACCGGCAGATCCTGCGTGGAGTCCTGCGTGAGCAAACCGATGAGATTGCGGTCAAGCTGAAGCGCCGGCAGCTCACCGCCCGGACCGTTCAGGTAAAGGTCCGTTACGGCGACTTCAGCACCTTGACCCGCCAGCTGTCTGTGGAGGAGCCCCTCACGGAATCGCGGGAACTCTATCGTATCGCCTGCTGGTTGCTGGGGCGGGATCGTCTCGTGCAACGCCCCTTGAGACTGCTCGGCGTCGGGGTCAGCGGACTGGGGGAGACTGGGCCGAAGCAGATGAGTTTCTCCCTGGGAAATCGCGGATGATCGCGGGCGGGATCAGGGATTGAGGTGGAGAGAGAGCGTTCCGTTCGTCACGGACGCGCGGG
>JANXMD010000148.1 GCA_025354845.1 Verrucomicrobiota bacterium
TGCAGGCGCCGAGACGCTGAGCTCGACGGAATCGCGATCGAGCTGGGGTTGCAGGAGCGTGCGGACGGACTGGAGCAGCTCCGCGGCCTTGACCCGTGACAACTCCGGGGCACCTGGACGAGCGAAGGCGAGGAAGTCGCGCACGATCCGCTCGAGTCGGTGGATCTCGCCACTGATGACTTCCGCGTCCTCCGCGGCGGCGGACCCCGGGGCGAGCTGCTTGCGCTGGGTGAAGAGGCGGGCCTTGATGGCTGTCAGGGGATTGCGGATCTCGTGCGCCACGCCGGCGGCCAGCACCCCGAGGGACGCGAGTTTCTCTTGCCGGGCGATGATGTCCTCGCTCTCCACCAGTCGCATGCGCAGCGGCCGGATCATGTCGCGCCAGACCACCACAGCGAGGAGAGCTCCCAGGGCCAGTAGGGCTCCCAGGGCGCCAAAGAGAAGACCCCGCACCGAACGCAGGTCGCTCTGTGCGATGGTTAGATGCCCTTCGAGATTGCTTTGATGCGCCTTCAGTAGCTTGCCGGCGAGCTGACCGAGGCGCTCGAACCGGATGGCGGTTTGCTCGATCAGACCGATCACTTCCGGCCAGGGGGCGCTGCGCGTGAGTTCGGTCTCCAGTTTCCGGGCGCTGGCGAAGTATTCCTCATAGCCGGCATCGATCTCTCCGAGCACGTCTCGTTCCAGCCGCGTGTTGACGCGCAGTCGGCGTTCGTCGAGCCAGGCATCCAGCGCCTTCTGCTCCTCTTGGAATTGGCGCCAATCCTGAAGCTCGTGATGGATTTCGAATCGAGTCAGCAGGGTGCGGAGCCGGTGGAGCTCGGTCTCGAACTGATCGGCGATGCGGAAGTTCTCCGCCTGTTCGCGGAGAAGGGTCGCGCTGAGGGCCGCGCCGCGACCCAGCGCCGTGTGGGCAGCCCATCCCAGCAGCGTCGCAGCGGCCACGATGGCCAGGACGAATCCGGCAAGACGGCGTTGAACGAGGTGGGTCATCGAATGGAATGTAGGAGGAAGGCTCGGTTGGTGTGGAAACCATGGCACTCCGGGGCAGGGGATTCCAGTCCGTCGACCCGGAATGACACCGCGCTTCCAGGTGGAAATAAACTTTCCACCCCCTGAAAGAAGACTGTCCACCCAAGCCCTCTCTGACGAGTTCGACGTCAACGCGAATTTGCGGAATTGCTCAGGATTCCTGCAGACGAGGGTTCTGGCACCGCGTTGGCACGCTTCCAGCGATTCCCTCGTTGATCGGGCGGCGTTCACTGGCCGCGGATAACGAGTGCGGTAGCCGGGACGTAGACTGACTTGGCATAGGTTTTTGAGGAACCGGAGTACACGGCTGAGCGATCGAACGGAGCTTGAGCCGAGAGGCCGAGAGAAATCAGTGACGTGTCCTGGCTGTTGGGCCGCAGTGCGGAGTGTGTGTGGTCGATGGAATGGCCGCCCGGTTTTTGATTTCGGAGCGACTCCGGTCGCTCCACCTGCGGGTTGACGGCGTTGACGGCGTAGACGGCGGTCGCTGGCAGTGTGGTTTCGGGTTTTAGGTTCTCGTGCGGTTCGCCTTCCGGGTAGGTAGGTGGACATCCCCCACGCGCGCTGGACCGGTCCGGGCGGGGGCGACGATGGGGTCGTTCCCGCCCGGCAAACCCGAAGACACCTTCGATTTGGAAAGGGGTTTAAACCCACTTTTTGGATGGTGATGGTCATGCGTCGAGCAGGACATGCAGCGCCGCGATGGGGCGGGAGATCCGCTAGTTCGACAGTGCTGCTGGTGGAGGAGGATCCGGTGGTGCGAAAGTCCCTCATGCGCGCCCTGGCTTCCGAAGGGTTTCTCATTCGGGGAACCGATCCCGGAGCGATGATGGAAGCGGCCCTGGAGCGGCACGCGTATCATGCCGTGCTCGTCTCCGTGGAGGGCGGAATGAATGCCTTGGGCGGCGAACCCTCCGAAGTTGGCCCCTCGACGGCCTATCGGCGTCGGTCGGTGCCGCCGGACTGGAGTCGGATCCAACGGGTTCGACGGCTGCATCCCGAGGGACGGTTGGTGGTGCTGACAATGACCGCGGCACGGCTTTCAAGTGCTTCGGTGGAAATGGAGGGCGTAGATGCCTTCGTGGAGAAGTCGGTCGCGGTCGCCGCCTTGGTGGCGCTTCTCCGAAAAATGCTGGGGGAACCCGGCGCGAATCGAGTGGCGGGTGCCGAGGCGTGTTAATCTCACAAGAACAGCATTCATGGGACGAACAACCATCATTGGTGACGGGATCTGCGTCGGCACACGCGGAGGATTTCGTGTCCTTTTCGCAGGGATCGCGGCCTTGCTTTCCGTGCAACTTGCCGGTGGGGCCGCAACGGCGGGTACGTCCGCCGCAAATCCCGTCGAGTCGGCGCCGGCGACCCCGATTTCGGTCGCTTCGGGACTGACGCTCTCGCAGGCCAGGATGCTGGCCTTTCAGCGGAACTGGGATTTGCTCGCAGCGCGCGCAGAGGTCGACATCGCGCAGGCGCAGACCTGGGTGGCCACGGAGTTTCCCAATCCGACCGTGGGTCTCACGGTGACCAAGATCAACACCGACGGTCGGCCGGCCTCGACCGTGCTTGGAAACAGCCTGATCCATCGTAACTACGACACGGTCGCCTCTTTCAACCAATTGGTGGAGATCGGCGGCAAGCGTTCGGCGCGACGTGCGTCGGCGGTGGCTGGACTGGAAGGAGCCCGGGCCCGATTCAGCGATGCTCGTCGTCAGCTTGACCTCGCGGTTGCCCGATCCTACGCCGGCGCTGTGCTCGCGGCGGAGCAGGTGCGGATTCTCAACGCCTCGTCGGAATCGCTTCGGAAGGAATTGTCGATTGCCGAAGTGCGGCTCAAAGCCGGGGATATTTCCCGTGCCGATCGCGATCAGATTTCCATTGCCGCAGATCGGCTCGAACTCGACGCCCGCCGGAGCGAGGCGGATGCCCGTGCGGCTCGGATCCAGCTCGAGATCCTGCTGGGTGAACCTGCAGCCCGTGGGACGATCGTGCTGACCGAGGGATTGGATGCCCTGGCATCTTCGACTGGGGCCGGCGTGACGGCGGGTGCCTCGCCGACGATTGATTCGGTCGTGGCGCGCCGATCCGACGTTCAAGCGGTTCGTGCCGACGAGCGGAAGGCGAGTGCCGACTTGCGAGCGCAACGTGCGCAGCGGATTCCAGATCCCACCTTCCTGGTGCAATACGAACGGGAACCGGCGGATCAGCCGAACACGGTTGGCTTTGGGTTTTCTTTTCCGCTCCCGCTGTGGAATCGGAACCGAGGTGCCATTGCCGCAGCCACGGCGGTGCGTGACCAGGCCGCAGTCCGGGTTCATCAGGCCGAAGCCGCCGCCGCGGCCGAAGTGGTCTCGGCACGCAGCTCGCTCGCTGCGGCAAGCGAGCGACGTCAACGCTACGTGGAACAGATCCTGCCGCGCTCCGCTGAGATCGCGAAGGCGGTGCGGTTTGCCTACCAGAAAGGCGGGGCGTCGCTGTTGGACCTGCTCACCGCCGAACGCAATGACAACGAAGTCCGTCTCGCAGCGGCGCAGGCTGCCTCCGAGACGATCCAGGCCGCCTCTGCCGTGATCGCCGCCGAGTCGATCCTGTCGACAGCCGCCACTCTCCCTTCCAAGCCATGAAAACGTTTCCCGTCCTGATTCTCCTCACCGGCCTGGTGCTCGCGGCCGGCTGCCATCGCGAAAAGGTCACCGAAGAAACTCCGAGCGATGTGAAGGTGGTGAGCGACCACGTCACCATCCGGCCCGACAGCCCCAAGCTCGGCTCGGTGGCCGTGGAATCCGCCCAGCCTTCGCAGGCCGGTTCGGTCCGCCTGAATGGACGCCTTGCCTGGGATGATTCGGTGACGGTCCGTGTTTTCACGCCGTTCGCCGGCCGGGTGATCCGCATCCTTGCGGAGCCTGGACAGCCGGTGAAGAAAGGGGACCCCCTGGCGACTGTGGCGTCGGCCGACTACGGACAGGCGCAGTCGGAAGCGCGCAAGGCCGCCGGAGACTTTTCGCTGGCCGAGCGGACGCTTCGCCGCGTGCGTGAACTTCTCGAACATGGAGCGTCGCCGCAAAAGGATGTCGAAACCGCCGAGGCGGATTACCAGCGCACACAGTCCGAGCTGCAGCGCACCCAGTCGCGTCTCGCATTCTACGACGGCAACACCAATTCGGTGGACCAAGTTTACACCCTTCGCAGCCCCCTCGATGGCGTGGTGGTGGAAAAGAATCTGAATCCGGGGCAGGAGATCCGACCCGATCAGATGCTGGCGGGCACGGATCGCCAGGCGGCACCGCTGTTCACGGTCACCGATCCGTCGCGTCTGTGGATTCTGCTCGATGCCAACGAGGCCGATCTTCCGTTTCTGAACGGGGGACAGAAATTCACACTCCGGTCGCGCACGGTTCAGGGACGTGAGTTCTCCGGACGCATCGACTTAATTTCCGACTTTCTCGATCCCGCCAGCCGTACGGTGAAGGTCCGTGGTAGCGTTGACAATTCGAGCCGACAGTTGAAGGCGGAGATGTTTGTCACCGCAGAGGTTTTTGCCGACGGGAAAGCCGGTGGGGCAGATGTGTCCGCCCGAGCCGTGTACCTCAAGGGTGAGCGGCACTTCGTTTTTGTGGAGGAGGGTCAGGGTATCTTTGCCCGCCGTGAAGTGAAGGCTGGACCTGAGCGCAATGGCAAGGTGCTCCTTCTGGAAGGGGTTCAACCCGGCCAGCGCGTCGTCACCGACGGCTCCTTGCTGCTTGAGCAGCTGTTGCAAACACCCGAAGGGGGCTGAACCCGCCCGAGGATTTCAAAGACGCCCCGGCCTGCTGTCGGTGGCGTGATGGCCGGAAGAACCGTTGAGTGGCGGTTGTTCTCCGGAGACGCAACCCGTCTGCAGTTTTCCCTGATCGCCTATGATCGGCACCCTAACTCACTACTCCCTTCGCCATCGGATGATTGTGATGGCGCTTCTGGTCCTGTTCATCGGGGCCGGACTCAGCGCGTTCCAGCGCCTGCCGGTGGAGGCGTATCCCGACGTCACCAACGTCCAGATCCAGATCATCACCCTCTTCCCCGGCCATGCCGCCGAGGAGGTGGAAAAGCTCATCACGGTTCCGGTGGAGAACGAGATGAACGGCATTCCGCGTCGGGTGTCGATGCGCTCGGTTTCGCTGTTCGGACTTTCGGTGGTGACGTTGGTGTTCGATGACAACGCGCAGAGCGACTTCGTTCGCAACCAGGCCTTTCAGCACCTGTCGTCGGTGTCGCTGCCTCCGGGCGCGCAGGCGAGCCTGTCGCCCGACGCGACGCCGGTGGGCGAGATCTACCGCTACACGCTGAAGGCGCCGTCCGGCTATTCGATGGTGGAGTTGAAGGCGCTCCAAGACTGGGTGGTGGAGCGCAAAATCCGAACCGTGCCGGGCGTGGTGGATATCGTCGGCTTCGGCGGTCCGACCAAGCAGTACCAGGTGCGCGTCGATCCGGTGAAGCTGAAGTCCTACAACGTGACGCTTCAGCAGGTCTTCACCGCGCTCGCCAACGGCAACCGAAATGCCGGTGGCTCGTACATCGAGCACGGAGCCGAGATGTATGTGGTCCGCGGATTGGGATTCGTTCGCGATCCTTCAGACATCGCAGCCATCGCCGTGGACACCCGCAACGGAACACCGATCCGAATCGCCGACGTAGGTCAGGTGGTTATTGCCAATGCGACCCGACTCGGGCGGGTGGGGAAGGTGATCTCCGGTGATGCGGATCAGGACGACGTGGTCCAGGGAATTGTCCTGCTGCGAAAAGGCGAGAACGCGCTGGAGGTGTTGAATCGCGTGCTGGCAAAGGTGGATGAAATCAACACCCATGATCTTCCAGCCGGGGTTCGCGTGGTCCCGCATTACAACCGCACTGAACTCATCCAGCGCACGCTTCACACCGTGCGGCACAACATGGTCGAGGGCATCGTCCTGGTGCTCGTGGTGCTGATCCTGTTCCTCGGACTGGGCAACTGGCGATCGGCGCTGGTGGTGGCGGCGGTGGTTCCCCTGTCCCTGCTGGGTGCGTTCCTGTTGCTCGATCTCAAGGGTATTCCCGCCAACCTGATTTCGATGGGAGCGATCGATTTCGGCATCATCGTGGATTCCGCGGTGGTCATCATCGAGAACCTCCTGCACCTGATGGAGTCGCGGCGTGAGCGGCGTCACTCGCTGCCGTCGATGATCGTCGAGGCGGTCCGTCAGATGGGGCGGCCGATCCTGTTCTCCAAGGCCATCCTGCTCACCGCCTTCATACCGCTCTACACGCTGCAGCGCGTTGAGGGAAAGATCTTCCGGCCCATGGCGCTGACGCTGACCTTCGCCCTGGTGATGGGCACGCTGCTGGCGCTCACCCTTGTGCCGGTGCTCGCCAGCGTGGCGGTCAAGAAGAAGATCGCCGAACACGAATCGTGGTTGGTGCGCGGGCTGCTCGGGGTTTACCGGCCGCTGCTGAAGGGGGCCCTTGCGGCGCGATTCTGGGTGTTGGGCGTCGCGGTTGCCGCGCTGGCCGGGGCCGGGGTGTTGCTGACGTTCGTGGGCTCCGAATTCCTGCCCAAACTCGATGAGGGGTCGCTCTGGGTGCGGGTGCATTACCCGCAGCAGATTTCCCCGACGGATTCCGCAGCCTATACGGCGAAGGTGCGGACGACGTTGGCCAAGTTTCCGGAAGTTCGGACGATTGTGTCCCAGATCGGACGCCCGGACGACGGCACCGACGTCAACGGATTTGACACCGCGGAGCTCTTCGTGGACCTGCTGCCGCACGATCAATGGAAGACGGCGCCGGACCGCGACGGGTTGGTTGCGAAGATGAATCTGGCGCTTCAGGACGCCATTGTTGGGCTCGATGTGCAATTTAGTCAGGTGATCGAGGACAACGTCAACGAGGCCGTTTCAGGCATCAAGGGCGAGCTGGGCATCAAGATCTTCGGCGACAATCCGGACAAGTTGCAGGAGGTGGCGGACAAGATTGTGGAGACGCTGAAGAAGGTCCCGGGGGCTGCGGACATCGGCAGTGAGCAGTTGCTTGGGCAGCCGCAGGTGCAAATCACCATCGATCGCGTGGCCATCGGCCGTTACGGGCTGAGCATTTCGGACGTGCAATCAGTGATCGAGACCGCGCTCGGCGGTTCGGTGGCCTCGCAGGTGCTCGAGGGCGAACGCACCTTCGAACTCGCGGTGAAACTTGCGCCCGAATTTGTCTCGGATCTCGATGCCATCCGCCACATTCCGGTGTTCGGCGGGAATGGCGAGCGGCTCACGCTGGGTTCCGTGGCCGAGGTGGCGGTGCGTCCCGGCTTTGCCCGCATTTATCGCGAAGAGAACGCGCGACGCATTGCGGTGAAGCTGTCGGTGCGCGGACGCGACCTTGGCTCGCTGGTGACCGAGGCGCGGCAGAAGGTGGATGCGCAGATCAAATTGCCCACAGGATACCATCTGGAGTGGACGGGCTCGTTTGAGAATCAGCAGCGTGCGGTAAAGCGCCTCGCCCTCATCGTGCCGCTGACCTTGGTGGTCATCTTTTTCCTGCTCTTCACCGCCTTCGATTCGGCAAACCTCGCCTTCCTGATCTTGCTGAATGTTCCGTTCGCGGCGGTGGGCGGCATCGTGGTGTTGCCGCTGGCCGGGTTGAGTCTTTCGGTCTCGGCGTTGGTGGGCTTTATCGCGTTGTTCGGCGTGTCGGTCCAAAACGGCGTGCTCCTCGTGGAACGGATTCGCGAATTGCGTCGAGAAGGCGTGGCGCTCGCGGAGGCTATTTTGAACGGGGCCATCTCTCGTGTGCGCCCCGTGGTGATGACTGCCTCGATGGCCGCTCTGGGGTTGCTTCCCGCCGGACTTTCCCATGCGGTAGGCGCGGAGACTTCCCGTCCCTTTGCGGTGGTCATCATTGGCGGCCTGGTTACGGCCACGGTCCTCACGTTGTTCATCCTGCCGATCCTTTATCCCTGGTTCGAAGAAGCCGCGGATGCCGAGACGGCGCGCACGGTGGGCGAGGCGGTCCATCGAAAGCCGGCGCACGGGTGACGGGCAACTCCCCGGCTTGGGTATTCAGTGGCGCAGGGAAATTGGGATTTCGCCTAGATCGACGATCACGTCCCTGGACGAGGGAGACGCTGCGGGAATGGTCACCGGAATCCGGACGGATCCGGTCCATGCCACACTCGGTGGGTTGAGTGGGTCCCGTTGCACGGTTCCTGCTGGCACTACCCGCAGGTGCAACTCGTAATCCCCCGGCGGAAGCCCCCGGCCGGTGAATCGGCCGTCATGACTGAGGCTGAGCGAATAGGCGCGGTCTTGGGCTATCAGATGGCGTCCTGCTGCCGAGCTCGCCCATTCCGTGAACCATAGCGTTCGCGCGTCTTTGGAGAGTGATCCAGGAGCCTCCGGGAACACCACGCGACGGCCGAGGTAGGGGGTGCTCGCCTGGGTCGTCCAATTTTCAACGGACTCTTTGGGGCTCACACTAAAGCTTCCGATCACCGTGGCGCCTTCCGGGTCCGGTTCACCCATCCGAACCCTGCCGCATTCTCCTGATTCGAGGCAGATGGTGGCCTCGTCGGTAAGTTTGGGGCTGCCCGGGGTGCGGTAGGCCAGGGAGTACACACCGGGAGGCAGGCCATCGAAGCGGAAATGCCCCTCGGTGTCTGCTGTGGTCTCGGTATTGCAATAAAACCCGGTCAATCTCTGCGTGCGAATTCGGGTTATCCCGGCGAGCAGAATGATCTGACGGGACGCGGGGCGTCCATTTTTGAGGGCAACGCCCTCGATGGTAGCGAAGGGGTGAAGTTGGACGATGGCGCGGTGGGGATCGTGAATCGTTTGCTCTCCGAACCCATTCCGTGAAATAGCCAACACGGTAATCGGCGCGTCGTGGGGCCAAGCGAACACCGCATGTCCCTGGACGTCGGTCCGGAGGATTTGTGAACCCTCGTTTTTGAGGAAATTGCGGTCAACCAGTTGGGCGCCGAAATCACCGGTCCAGAGTGTCACCGCCGTGTCGGCGGCGGGCGTTCCATCGGAATTGAGGACCCACGCTTCAAGATGTGGATTTGAGTCAACGCGGTGGAGTTTGAAATCACACCGCGGGGTGCCGTCGGCGTCTCGAAACGGTTGCCCGATTGCGTCCTGGTAGCCTTCGGCCTCAATTCGGATGGCTGTGTCCTGCACTCCCATCGAGATCGAATACTCCCCGCGGGTGGCGTACCGAAGGCGGCTGCGGTCCGAACTGCTGACATCCGATCCCATCGCAGGAATCGCCTTAAACTTGCGGATGGGCTCGCCTGTGTTGGCGTCCACCACCCTTCCGTGGATGTCGACCAGGGGATGCAGGGTCACGGATTGCTCCGATCCGTCTGAACGCAGTGAGACGGTGATCTGCTGGAAACCGGGGGCGCTCGCCCAAAAGTTCAAGGCCTGGTTGCGCGGAGCGCTGTCCCAGCGGATCCATCCATCAACGTCGGAGGCGTCATCCCATCCGACGGCGCCGTCGTCGAAGCCGTCGTTCAATGCCAGCTGGGCCTTTGGAATGGGCACTCCGTCCGGGTTGAGCACCTGGACGTTCAAGGATCCGGGTGGCTGCAGGACGACCTGCACCGCCTCACCGCCGGCGACGGCTTGTACGGAGCACGGGGCGTGATGCCGAGCCGTTGCGAGGAGTGTGATTGGGCCAGGGGGAAGCGATCCTAGCGAGAAGGCACCGGTTGCGTCGGTCGAGGTCGCCGGACTGTGCCAGGATCGGGAAACCTTGGCGTTGGGGATTGGGTTGCCGTCGATGTCCACCACCTGACCGCGCACCCATGCAGCTGGCTGAAGGACCAGCCGCCCGGTTCGGGCACGCAATGCGGCCCGCGACATTGAAGGGGCGGTGTGGCCATGCTCGGCGTCCGGCCAGAATCGTTGCGACGGCACGTAATCGACGTGTTCGAATTCGATCGCCGGCCAGCCGCCTGCCGACGGGGCGAAGGCGGTGCATCCCCAGCGGCCCTGCACATCGGTGACGCCGAGGGAGATTCGGGACGGCAATCCGCTGCGTTCGTAGTCTTCCGCGGGTTCGTGGGTGCTCATGTCGGAGCCATAGTTGCCAAACCAGATGGTGGCTCCGGAGACAGGACGCCCGGAAGGATCCACCACCTGCCCCCCGATGGTTTCGGCGGAGGCGAGTCGCAGGAGGTATTCGGTCGGTTGCGCGGACTGCCATTCAGAACGCCAGGTAAGGAAACGTACCTCACGTCCGGGTACGTACGCGCCCACCTGAAGGCCCGTAATCGGACCAAACGGGAGAGGTACCCGACACACTCCGGCCGCGTCCGTGACGAGGTCGGCGACTTCGGATGCCGAGGACTCCTCGATGAGGATCCGACTGATCACCCGGGCTCCAGGCAGAGGATTTCCGGACTCCTTGGCGACGACCCGAAGGGAGAACGTCTGGATTGCTGCAGGGCGGCCACCGCGCCTCTCGGAATTGGTGTGGGAGCTCAGTCTCGAAGAAGAGTGCGTTCCCACGCTGGCGGAGCTTCCGTTCTTTCGGAATTCAAATGGCCAGACCACGAGCAGCGTTCCCAGCATCAGCACTGCAGCGGTGATCGCTCCTAGGCGTATTCGCCGTGAAACAATCCAGGCTTGGCTGGTTTCAGCGGCCAGGCGCGCGGCGCTTTCGGCGGAGGCACTGCTGGAGAGCGATCCCTGGGCAATCGAGGACACTAGGGTAGTGGAGGGAGCGGCGACCAGCCGCTCTGCGAGCAGGCTTCCAAGCAAAAGAAGCGAGAGTCCTGTCGCATGGGGGGTGAGTCCGCTCCGCAGACGCTCCAGCGCGCGATCGACCCGTTTTCGTGCGGCATCTTCGGAAAGGCCGAGGGCGGCACCCACTTCGCGATGATTGCGTCCCTCGGCAAAACGCAACAGCAGGGCGTCGCGATCCGTTCCGGAAAGTTTGGCCAAGGCTTCGTCGAGTTCGGGGGCGAGTCGGTCCCAGTGCGGGTCGGTGGAGTCGAGGGCTTGCATGTCGAGGGCTTCCTGTTCGCGTTGTTGCCGTCGCCATTCCCCCCGCAATGCACGGCTGGCGATGAACCGGGTGGTCTGGAAGAGCCAGCCGGTCAGCACCACCCCGCGTCGCAGGGTTTTCGCCTTCTGGGCGAGCAGGATGAAGACGGCCTGCGCTACGTCCGCAGCGAGGGCGCGATCGCGCACCTGCCGCAGGGCGGCGGCGTGAACCAGCCCGAGATGCCGCTCCACGAGCTGGGTGAATGCGGCATCCGAGCCGCGCAGCGCGTACTCCTCGAGTAATTGATGGTCGTCCATGGCAACGATGTGGTTTCAACCAGGGAATCCCCACCGAGCGGAAAAACCGGACACCGAAATCTGCGGGACCGCAAGGCCGGGCTGTTGGGTGCCGTGAGGGGACTTCGAGCCTCGGTTTCGAAATGGACGTCGGAAAGGGATTGAATCGAATCGGCGCGCCGGCTCTGCTCACGGGTACCGATTCGGTTCCGTACCCCCATCATGGAACGCGCGTCGCTCGGCCCCGTCCTACTGAATCACGGGTCGATGCCGCTGCCTGACTGCAGCGGGATTCCCATCCCATGATCCGTAAGCTCATTGCCTTTTCGCTGCATCAGCCGCTGCTGACGTTGCTCCTCGCCATCCTCTTCGTCTGTGGAGGCGCCGCCGCCTTCAAGTCCCTGCCCATCGAGGCTTTCCCCGACGTCTCGGACATCCAGGTAAACGTCATCGCCCTGTACCCGGGTCGGGCCCCGGAGGAGGTGGAGAAACAGGTGACCATCCCGCTGGAGATCGCACTCAGCGGATTGCCCCATCAGGTCCGACTCTTCTCCCACACCCAATCGGGGTTGTGTTTCATGATGCTCACCTTCGACGAAAAGGTGACCGACTACTTCGCGCGCCAGCAAGTGATCGAACGGCTCCAGGGCGCTGATCTGCCGCCCGGCGTCCAGCCCCAACTCGGACCGCTCTCCACGGCCATCGGCGAGATCTACCGGTTCCGGCTCAAGGGCGACGCCCTCTCCTCGCGGGACCTGCGGAGCCTCCAAGACTGGGTGGTGGAACGCCAGTTGCGGATGGTTCCCGGCGTGGCCGACATCGTCACGCTGGGTGGCCTGATCAAGACGTACGAAGTCAATCCGGACCTGGCGAAGCTCAAGTTTCAGGACATTCCACTGCAGCAATTGTTCACCGCGTTGGGGCGCGGCAACGCCAATGTCGGCGGGAGCAAGGTGGATCAGGGCGCCCAGCAGTACCTGATTCGCGGCGTCGGACTTCTGAAGACCCCGGACGACATCGGCAACATCGTGGTGTCGGCACGCAACGGTGTCCCGGTTCGGGTGAAAGACGTGGCCACCGTGCAGGTGGCGTCCGTGCCCCGGGAGGGCATCGTGGGGCAGGACGACGTGGACGACATCGTGTCGGGCATCGTGCTGATGCGAAAGGGCGAGAATCCCTCCGAGGTGCTCACGGCGTTGAAAGAGCGCGTGAACCTGCTGAATACGCGGATCCTTCCCAAGGGCGTGAAGGTGGTTCCGTATTACGACCGAACTTGGCTGATCGACACCACGCTCCACACGGTGTTCCACAACCTGCTCGAGGGGGCGCTGCTGGTGACCGCGGTGCTGTTGATCTTCCTCGGCAATCTGCGGGCGGCGCTGATCGTCGCCCTGATGATCCCGATGTCGCTGCTCGCGACCTTCATCGGCCTGACCTGGCGCGGGATCCCGGCCAATCTGCTTTCGCTGGGGGCCATTGATTTTGGAATCATCGTGGATGGTGCGGTAATCGTGGTCGAAAACATCTTCCGCCACCTGAGCGAAGGGAGGCACGACTATCGCAGTTCCCCGGTTCGGTTCCGCGAGGCCATCCAGCGCGCCGCCTCGGAAGTGGGGAAGCCGACCTTTTTCTCGATGCTCATCATCATCGCGTCGCATCTACCGATCTTCACGCTGCAACGCCACGAGGGACGCATCTTTGCTCCGATGGCTTGGACGGTGACCAGCGCGCTGGTCGGGTCGTTGCTCTTCTCGCTCACCGTGGTCCCACTGCTCTGCTACTTCCTGCTGCGGAAGCCGCTGCCTCACGACGACAACGCGATCGTTCGCGCGGCGAAGCGGGCCTATCAGCCGATTCTCGACTGGAGCCTCGCCCACTGGCGCGCCGTGCTGGGTATTGTCGGATTGGGTCTCGTGGGAGCTCTGGTGATAGCGACCCGTTTGGGCACGGAATTTCTGCCCGAGCTCAATGAGGGAACCATCTGGGTCAACACCACGCTGCCCCCGGGCGTTTCAGCCGAGGAGGCGCGCGTGTATTGCGCCAAGATGCGGCGACTGATTCACACGGTTCCGGAAGTGAACACGGTGATTTCGAAAGCCGGTCGTCCTGAAGACGGCACAGATCCCAAACAGATCAACATGCTCGAATGCTTTGTGGACATGAAGCCCGCCGAACAGTGGCGCCCGGGCATGACCAAGGAGAAAATCCTGGAGGAGCTCGATCGTGCGCTGGAACAATTGCCCGGTCTCGAAACCAGCTTTTCCCAGCCTATCCGCGACAACGTGCTCGAGAGCATTTCGCAAATCGATGGTCAGGTGGTGATCAAGGTGTTCGGTGAGGATTCCGCGGTGCTGCAGCAACAGGTGGACACCGTGATCCGACGCATCGCGGGCGTGCCGGGTGTGGCGCGGGCGTTTGTC
>JANXMD010000602.1 GCA_025354845.1 Verrucomicrobiota bacterium
CGATCGGTTGCTGCAGAAATACCGCGGCCACATTCGTCATTTGTAAGGTGGTTTTGCGGTGAGGAACCGTGGGCCGCGTCGGGAAGGATTTGAGGAAAGCGAGCAAATCTCTGAGTTTACCAGCCTAAATGGTCCTACTCCGTTCCTTGACTTGACCCCCAGTCGTTTCGATAGTGCCCCGCTCGTGACCGGTCCGGGAATCCCGGCCCTTCCCTATGCCTAAGTCGAAAGAAAAGAAGTCGTCCGCCAAGCCCGCCGCCGCCGCCCCAGCTTCCCGCAAGCCGGCGCCGGCACCGGCAAAGTCCGCCAAGCCGGCAAAGAAGGCTGCTGCCCCAGCGGCGCCCGTGGTGCCGGTGTCCAAGGCGCCCTCGGCTCCAGCCGGAAAGCTTGCCGCGGTTAAACCGGCTCCAGCCAAGGCGGCACCGACCGCTGCCAAAGCGGGTCCCGCTCCGGCTCCCGCCGCCCACCCTTCGGCTCCAGCCGGCAAGGGTGGTTCCATCAAGCCTGCGGTCAAACCGCCCGGAAAGCCCGGCGCCGCCCGCCCCGCCGATTCCAAGAACGCCGCCGGGGGTCCGCCCACTGCGGGCGGCCCAGTCGCCCTAGATGGAGACGGCCTCCCAGTCAACATCGGGACCGTCAAGAGCGCCAGTGGCGTGGACATCACCGAGAAGATCAAGGAGCTCGTCCGCCTCGCTCAGGAGCAGGGCTACCTGACCTACGGCGACATCAATGACGCCCTCCCCGACAACGTTGTCACTCCGGAGGACCTCGACGAGATCTACGTCAAGCTTCGCAACCTCGAGATCGACATCGTCGATCAGGCCGAGGTAGACCGCGTCAAACAGCCGGAGCAGGAGGAGGAGCCCGAGGACAAGGCCCGGCTCGACATCCTGGACGATCCGGTCCGCATGTATCTCAAGCAGATGGGCCAGGTCCCGCTGCTCACCCGCGAGCAGGAGGTCGAGATCTCCAAGCGCATCGAGGACGCGGAAAACGAGGTCAAGCGCATCATCTACAGCTTTGGCTTCGCCGGTAAGGAGCACATTGCTCTCGCCGAGAAGCTCATCTCCGAACCGCCCAAGGAGCGCTTTGACCGCGTCATCGTTGACAAGAAGATCGAGACTCGCGACGAGCACCTGAAGGCGCTCCGCAAGTTGGTCAAGGACGTCCGCGCCATCGATCAGATGGTGGACGAGAAGTGGTCCGAGCTCATCAGCGCCCCGTCCAAGACGAAGGCCGAGAAGTTCCAGCTCGAGTACAAGAAGCTCGACGACAAGCTTCAGAAGACCTTCCCGAAGTTTTACTACAAGCAGAAGGTCGTCGAGGAGATGTCCCTCGTCGCGGACAACATCCACGACAAATTCCAGACCAGCCTGCGCCAGCTCCGCGAAATGGAGCCGCACAAGCGCGCTGCACAGGTGCAGGCGATGATGCATGCCGAGGAGCAGAAGGTTCGCGCTCTGGAGCAGTTCGTCCGCATGTCCTCGCAGGAATACCTGGAGGCGTTCGGTCAGCTGAAGCATTTCGAGAAGAAGGCGCTGCAGGCGAAGACCGAGATGGTGGAGGCCAACCTCCGCCTCGTGATCTCGATCGCCAAGAAGTACACGAACCGCGGACTGTCGTTCCTGGACCTCATCCAGGAAAGCAACATGGGCCTCATGAAGGCGGTCGAGAAGTTCGAGTACCGCCGCGGCTATAAGTTCTCCACGTACGCCACCTGGTGGATCCGCCAGGCCATCACCCGTTCGATCGCCGATCAGGCCCGCACCATCCGCATCCCGGTGCACATGATCGAGACGATCAACAAGCTGATGCGCGTGCAGAAGCAGCTCATCCAGGACTTCGGCCGCGAGCCGACCCCGGAAGAGATCGCGGAGGAGATGCAGATGCCAGTGGATCGCGTGCGCGCGGTCCTCAAGATGGCCCAGCAGCCGATTTCGCTGCAGAGCCCGGTTGGCGACTCCGACGACACCAATTTCGGTGACTTCATCGAGGACAAGTCGGCGGAGAATCCCTCCGACATGACCAGCTACTCGCTGCTCAAGGAGAAGCTGGCCGACGTGCTCGATTCGCTGACCGAGCGCGAACGCAAGGTCCTGGAGCTCCGCTTCGGCCTTCTCGACGGCTACAGCCGCACCCTGGAAGAAGTGGGCAAGCAGTTCAAAGTGACCCGCGAACGTATCCGTCAGATCGAGGCGAAGGCGCTCCGCAAGATGCGTCATCCGACCCGTCTCCGTCAGCTCCAGGGCTTCCTGGAGGGCGACGAGGCTCTGGCCTGAGTTGCTTTAGTTAATTTTCAAGAGCCCCGCTTCGGTGGGGTTTTTTGTTTCTACATTTGGTAGGGTAAACCTCCCGGTGAGCCGAGTGGGTGGGCGGGTTTCACCTTGACGCGTGGTGTCCCACCCGCTGGGAAAACACACCTCGGCACGGTGCGGCCTGCACACGTAGCAGCCCGTTCGGAGTTCCGCCTTCAGGCGGCGCAGGGCGGCGAATGCAGACCGTCTGAAGACGGGACTCCGAACAGGCGGGACCGTCAAAAGGTGCGATGCCCGACCTTGTCACAAACGTCCCACCAGCCACCTGCGCACCACGCTCGATAGGCTATGGCCTTTGCACCTCGGTTGTTTGCCCTGCCTTCCTATCGCATTGGAATTCTCTCGCCGGCAGGATGCCAGCGCTCCTGGTGGCATCTTTGGGATTGGGTTCCCGCCGTGCGACTGGTTTTCTCGATGGATGATTTCCCGGGCCCGATGGATTGCCGTTGGGATTCTCGTTTTACTGGCGACGCTGGTGGTTGGCGTTCTCCTGGGCTCTCGTCCGGATTCGAGGGTCGAGGCGCTGCTGTCCGGCGAGTACACGAACGACTCCGCGATCGAAGCCGAGGTGGTGGAGGCGGAAGTGGCCGCCTGGGGAGACCGCCAATTCCTGAAACTGGCGGAGGCGTTGTCGCGCGAGGTCGGTTTCCGGAAACGGTTTCGTTCCTGGCTGTGGGACCATGTACCGCCACTGCGGGATGAGTTGAATCCGATTGCCGGGGCCAGCATGGATCGGCAGGGGCGAATTCTTCGGATTCTGACGGCGGCGGGGACACGGGCCAAGGTGGCCGAATCCGCGGTGCTCCCGCTCATTTCGGACCCGAATTCGGAATCACTGGATGCGGCCATCCTCGCGCTGGCGCGCCTGCGTGGGGACGGGCCCGCAGCGGTGCAACTCCAGGTTTCGCGGGTCATCTCGGCGTCCGCCGGGGACCTGCGCCGCATCGCGCCCCTTTGGTGTTCCCAGGTGTCGGAGCCGCCGGCTGAGCTCATTCCCTTCCTCATTCGGTTGCTCTCGTCGCGGCAGGAACAGGAGCGTGCCGCCGCCGCACGATCGCTCGCCATGTTCGGGTCGCGCGCCTCGGTGGCGGCGGCTCCGCTGCGCGACATGCTGGCAGATCGCTCGCGCATCGTACGCCCGCGCGCCGCCTTGGCGCTTGGATTGGTGGCGCCGGAATTTGCACGCGAGGCGGTCGCCGTGATGATGGAACAGCAACGGACCAATTCTTCGTGGACCGGGGACATGGCCCACCGCCTTTACTTCGAGGCAGGGCCCGCCGCAATCGCCGCCGTCCCGCTCCTGAACGCGGAGTTGTCGCGCCCCACGTCGAAGGTATTCCACGGGGCGGCGGCGGCGGCGTTGTGGCGGATCGACCATCGGGTCACTCCGGAGCGCATCGCTGCCTTGGCGTGGGATGCCGAGCACGGTGTGCAACGGAATCAGCTCCGTTCGATCCAAGCGCTCGGGGAAATGGGACCTGCCGCTAGCGGGGCCGCGTCCGCCTTGGAGCGCTTAACCCACCATCGCCTGGTCCTTATCCGACAGTTCGCCGGTGCCGCCTTGAATCGCGTTTCTAAGGGCGCCGGATCGACGACCGGGTCGTGAGCTGAGTTCCGTCTGAAGGGAGCAAACCGGTCTCTCAGGATTTTTGAAACACTCGGGGCAACGCGGATTTTCGTTTTGCAGCGGGCGAATTTCGTTTAGCGGTGCTTTGTGCGTTCTGAATCGCTGCAGTTTCTAGAAACCCTCGTTAACACTCCAAGCCCGTCCGGCCACGAAACCCGCGGCCAGCGCGTGTGGCTCGACTACGTCGCTGAGTTTGCGTCGGAAACCTACTCCGACGCCTACGGCAATTGCGTTGCGGTCGCCAACAAGGGCGGGTCGCCGCGCGTCATGCTGGCGGCCCATGCCGATGAAATCGCCATGGTGGTGAACTACGTCGCCAGCGACGGCTTCATCCATGTCCGACGGTTGGGTGGCGTCGATCCTGCCATCACCAAGGCGCAGCGTGTCACCATCCACACCCGGGGTGGTCCGGTACTGGCGGTCGTCGGCAATGTCGCCCCGCACCTGACCAAGGGCGATGGCGACCAGAAGGCGCCGAAAATCCACGACCTGTTCCTCGACATCGGCGTTTCCAGCCGGGAGGAGGCGATGCGGTTGGTGCGGATTGGGGATCCGATCACGCTGAACGACCGCTTTGAAACCCTCCGCGGTGACCTCGCCGTGGCGCGGGCCTTCGACAACCGGATCGGTACCTGGGCGGTCGCGGAAACGTTGCGGCTTCTCAAATCGTATCCGGGCGGATTCCCCGCCGAGGTGAACGCGGTGTCGAACATCCAGGAAGAAGTCGGCCTGCTGGGAGCCCGCCAGATCGCGTACTCCCTCAAGCCGGACATTGCCCTCGTGGTCGATGTGACCCACGCCACGGACTATCCTACCGTGGACCAGCGGCAACACGGAGACATCCGACTGGGTGCCGGACCCACACTCACGCATGGCGGATGCAATCACCCGGCGATCGTGGCGCGCCTCGAGGAGGTGGCAGCGGCACGGGGCATTCCGTTGCAGCACGAGGCGATGAGCGCCAGCAGTGGCACCGACACCGATGTCATCTTCTGGACGCGCGGCGGCATCCCCAGTGCCCTGATCAGTCTTCCCGACCGCTACATGCACTCCCCGGTCGAGATGATCTCGCTCAAGGACCTGGAGAAGATTCCCCAACTGATGGCGGAATTCGTGGTCAGCCTCACCGTTGGCGAACAGTTCAAGGTCAAGATCTGATCCGGCGCGCCGCGGCCAGCGGCGCGATGTCGCAGAGTCAGGCCCTCCGTTCCACCCGGACGGCCACGTGACGCGTCTCAGGCAGGATGAACTTGCGCACCTCGACGCGCACGGCGAGGGGCTTGAATTCCCGCAGCACCAGCTCGGCAATGTCCACCGCCAGGCGCTCAATGAGCTTCCAACTGCGATCCTCGCCGAAGGTCAGCAAGCGGCGCGTCACGCTGAAATAGTTGATGGTGGCCTCGATGTCGTCCGTGGGGGCGCAACGGCTGAAGTCGGTATCGAGCTCGAGGGAGATCAGCAGCCGCTGTGGTTGCGCCCGTTCGGCATCGGGCACTCCGACGTGATAATGAACCTCCAGCTCGCGGATGACGATGGTGTCCATGGTTACGGGTTGGTCGGATGGGGTCGCGCTGGCGAATGCACCGCTTCCAGGAGGCGCCGCGTGGGTTGATTCAAATCGAGAGCGAAGGCGGCATCGACCGGCAGCCAGCGGAAGTCCTGGGCCTCGTCGTTGAGTCGAACGTCCTGAGCCCCGCGTGCGACACAGGTGTAGTTCAGGAGAAGGAAATGCGCGGGTCGGTAGAACTCCGGCGGTTCGATGGCGTCCTGAACCAAGATGAAACGGATGTCCTCGATGTGGAGGCCGGTCTCCTCCATCAATTCCCGCCGGAGTGCGTCCTCGCTGGTTTCGCCCCACTCAATCTTGCCGCCGGGAATTCCCCAGAGGCCTGACCACTTCCGGGTACGTACCATCAGCACGTCTCCGGCATCATTGAAGATGAGGGCGCCGACCGTGGCCACCGGCCTGCGGGACGCCCTTCGCTCGGAGCCTGGATCCGCATTCAAGCGGTGACCGTTTTCCACCAAGCGGGCCCTAAGCTCGCCGAGATGCTCCACGATCACCGTGGGGGAGGCGGCGCGAAGCTGGGGCAGGGAATTGTAGCCAGTCAGCACGGCGACGCTGCGAATGCCCCCATGACGAGCTGCTTCGACGTCGTGTTCCATATCGCCGATAAACACGGTCTCCGCCGGGTCGAGCTGGTTTTCCAAAAGGACGGTCGCGATGTGGGCGCGCTTGTCCTCGACGCCGGTGTAGATGCGGTCCAGGAACCCGCCCAATCCGGTTGCCTCCGCCTGGCGGTCGTAGTGCATGGGATGCACTGTGCTCAGCAGGAAGGTGCGGTATCCGCTCTGCCGGCAGAAGCTGAGGAATTCGCGCGCGTGGGGCAGGGCGACTACGGTGTCCTGACATTCGCGGAACCGGGCATGAAACCAGAGTTCGAGCTCCGCCAGCGGCACGTCGGGGACGAATTTGTCGTAGAAATGGCGATACGGCAGGCGGAACTCCGAGCGGAACTCCTCGAGGGTCAGCGGCGTGACGCCGGCCTGGCGGAACACGTGGTTGCTCGCCTCCCAAACGGCGGGTAGGTCATCCACCAGCGTTCCCGACCAATCGAAGATCACGTTCCGGATCATGCGCGGGGCGCAACCTAGCGCCCCGCGCCGACGGCGTGGAACCCGAATTGTCTAAAATCCCGGGACTCGGAGCTCTAACCACAATGGACACAGATAAACACAGATGCAGAAGGAAATCGGGATTGAGAATTTGGGATGCTAATCGGCTGGTCGGTATCTTTGTTTATCTGTGTCGCTGTGGTTCACGGTTTTCAAGCTGCCCGGTTTTGGTTTAGGGCTGCACAGCCGCGACGCGGGCCTGGGTGGTCACGATCACCTTGCGGGTGAATTCCTCGACGGTCATCCGGCCGGCGGCGAAGGCGTCGATGTCGCCCTTCTTTGCCGAGAGAGTGAGCTGCTGGGTGCGACGGCCGCCGTTGAGGTCCCAGACTTGCATTCCCTTGTCGTCCTTCACGTAGCCGACGACTTTGGTCGTGGCGCTCGCTCCTCCGTTGAGGTGCACCGCGGCGTGCGTGACGGCCGTTCCACGTCCCGAGACGATGATCGTGACCCGTTCTGCGCCCTCGTGAAGGAACTTCAGGTTGGACGCATGGCGTAGGGACTCAATGAGCCGCTTGCGCAACGCAGCGACGCGGTCGGCGTCGAAGGGGGGCGCGGTGACGCCGTCGGATTCGTCCTCCGCCTGATGGTCGTCGCTGGCAGTCCCGGATAGTTCCCGTCGTGTTCGTTCCCAGGTGGCGTCCTTGTCGGCGGTCGCCGGAACCTTCTTCTCGGCGGCCTTGGCCACTTCCACCAGTGGGAAGTCCACCGACACCTGGAACAAAGCCCCGTAGCCGTCCAGGGCCATGGCGTCCAGATCGGTGCCGGCATTGAAGTCCAGGCCAACAAGCCGGAACCGGAAGGAACCGTGGCCGGAGGCTTCGGGATCGGCGGCCTTGGTGAGGATGCGCGACATGATGGCCAGCTGCTCCCGGGTCTCGTTGAGCTGCTCCTCGGTGGCATCGGGGCGGGGGACGACCAGCGTTCGGAGGCTGGAGGCTCCCTGGAAGCTCAGATGGGCACGGTTGACTTCGCGACGGGCGGAGCCAAAGGCCTGAGCCACCGTGGCTCCGGCGCGAGCGAGCTCGCGGTGAATGCGCTCGGCTCCGGACTGGACCGGATCCTCGACCGAACTGCCCCCTTCGGCTGCCGCTGCGAGGATTGCCTTGTCGCGGCCGACGCCGTTGTTTTCGGTGGCTTGGGCGGCACATCGGTCGGTGCCGAGGTTCAGCAGGTTGAGCAGAACTCCGAGGGCGACGGGATGCCAGCCGGGGCGACTTAGGAGTGGGAGGGTGAGGGTTGAGGGAACGGGTTTCATGGAATGCAGGGGACGACGGACGCTGCGGTTATCGGACGGGGACGGAACCGCCCACCGGCAACGGGCCGGAGACGGATTCGGCAGGCAGTTGGGAAGCAAGGACGTTGAACTGGGACTCCGCCTGAAGGAAACCGCTCCCCGTGGTGTGGGCCAGGCGGCTGAGATCACTGCGCAAAACGGCCAGATCGACGTCACGCTGCGCCTCCAGCGACTGCAGGGTTTGCAGCAGTTCGCGGCGATCTCCGGCGCGGGCGGTTTGGAATTGCTCGGAGAATTCGGTGAGAAAGCGGCGGGTCTCCGACGCGGTGGCGGAGGCTGCGGCGACGGTGGTGGCCCGCATCGCTTCTTCCTGGCTCGATTGAAATTCTTGCCGGAGTTCTTGGCGAGTGCGCGCCAGGTCGGCTTCGACGTCTCGACGTGAAACGCCGGACATCCGGCCGGCCAAAAAACCGACCCCCAAGGTTACCGCCGCCGCTGCCGCCCAGGGTATCGCGACCGAACGGCGCCAGGACCAGCGCGCCCGCAGCAGTTCGGTGCGGGGCGTGAGGGTGGCGCGGTCTTGATCCAGCAGTCGTTGAGTGGACTTCCAGGTTTCAACCCGGGCGCGACACTCGGGGCACGCGTCCAGATGTTTTCGGCAGTCGCGCTCGGCGTTCGCGGGCAGTTCGCCGTAGAGGTAGTCGACC
>JANXMD010000603.1 GCA_025354845.1 Verrucomicrobiota bacterium
CACCAGAGGACGGAAGCTGTGGTCGAGCGAGAGTTCGTCACCAAACGTTCGCGCCAGTCCACGATCCGTCAGCACCCAGGCCACGCCGTCCCGATCCACCAGCAGCTTGCGCCAGGTGGCACCCGCTACGGACGGGTGCAATCGGACCTTGACCAAAACATCCTGAAAGAAGGGTTCATCGCGCACTGCGGTGATCGAACCGGCCTGGACCAAGGTGACCAGCAGGCACAATCCCAACAGCATCAAACGCATCATTTGGAAGAGCCAATCAGGTCATACGGCCTCCGAAAAGCCCTGACGTCTCGCCTGTATCGGGGACGTTGGGAATTCACCTCGTTGTCACGCCGCTAACCCGTCCGACGACCGCTAAGGTTGTCGGACGCCCGCCTGTCGGCCAAGGTCTCGTCCATGGCCCTATTGACGACCGAGCGGATTCCACCGCAACGAGGCGATTCCCGGCAGCAGATCGTGGTGCTGCATGGTTTGGGCGATTCCATGGACGGATGGCGCTGGTTGCCCGAGGAGTTGGATCTCCCTGAGGTCGGTTACCTGATGGTCAATGCCCCAGATCCCTATTACGGCGGCTTTTCTTGGTACGATCTTTCAGGCGAATCGGGCCCCGGGATCCGCCGCAGTCGCGCCGCGTTGACCGATTTGCTGGATGCCCAACGGGCGGCTGGATATCCCAGCGAATCCACGATTCTTCTCGGGTTTTCGCAGGGATGCTTGATGACCCTCGACGTCGGATTTCGCTATCCGCATCGGCTGGCGGGACTGGTGGGGATCAGCGGCTATGTCTGGGACCCCGAGGAACTGTTGCGTTCGCTGCCGCCGGTGGGCCGTCAACAGGCGGTGTTGTTCACCCACGGCACCCTCGATCCACTGATCCCTCTCGGACCGGTCCGGGAGCAGGTCCAACAGCTCAAAGCGGCTGGACTCGACCTGGAATGGCGGGAATTCGAGAAGGCCCATACGGTGGCAGGGCGCGAGGAAATCGCCGTCCTTCGCGAGTTCATCGTCCGTCGCCTCGCGCCTACCCGCCCCGCCTGAACTCGGGCTGAATCCGACACAAGGTCGCCAGATGGATGCAGAATTATTCCCTGCAACCGCCGGGTCCGGCTTTGACAGCCGGGGTTGCATCACCTTGATTCAGGCGTTCACGTCGTTCACACAAGCAAACGTCTATGATGCCTCGTCTCTGGCTTCTTCTGGTGGTCGGCTGGTCCGTGCTGTTTACGGCCAGTGCCGCATTTCCGGTGGTTTCGGGCATCAGTCCGGTCCGCGGTGCCGCGGGAACGCTCGTCACCATCTCCGGCCAGAATTTTGGTGGATTGATCCAGGTGCAAGTGGGCCAGGGACGGGCCACCGTTCAGTCGGTGACCGCGACCGTTATCCGGATCATCGTCCCTCCCGACGCCACCACGGGCCCGGTGGATGTGGTTACCTCGGGCGGCGAAGCCATCAGCACCCAGACCTTTCAGGCGGCACCACGCATTACGCGCATCTACACCGAGCTCGACCAGTTCGGCCAGTTGGTCACTCCGGTGAAAGGGGTGCCTGGACAGGCCATCACGATTGAGGGGTTCAATTTCAGCGATCCGGCCGGCCTGGCGGTGTACGTGGGCTCCACCCAAATCCCGGGATCCGCGACCGCCGATACCCAGATCCTGGGGACCTTGGTAACCACCGCGCAAACGGGTCCGATCAGTGTCGTGACTTCGGCGGGCACCGCCACGTCGACGGCCAGCGTTTATTTCAATCCACGCATCAGCGGCTTCACACCGCGCGCCGCGGTCGGGGGTACCGTGACCCTGACCGGCGCGAGCTTCGCCGGAGTGACGAGCGTTGTTTTCGGCGCAGCCCCGGCGACCTTTACGGTGCTTTCCAACACCAATCTCCAGGCGGTCGTCCCGGCGGCCGCCACCGATGGAAAACTCTCAATCACCGCCCCGGGCGGCAGTTTCATCACGTCGTCCAATTTCCTCGTGCTTCCCGGCATCACCAGCTTCACGCCCGCAGGCGGACCGGTTGGCACGGTGGTCACCATCAACGGCACCGGACTGCGCAACACCAGCGCCGTGCTATTCGGCGCGACTCCTGCGGTGACCGCCACCAACGTCTCGGCCACGCAGATCACTGCGGTCGTCCCGGCAGGCGCGTTCACCGGCCCGATCACCGTCAGCACGCTCAACGGTTCCAGCCAACCGACCGCCACCTTCTTCTACCTCGCGCCGCGCCTCGACAGCTTTGACCCGGTTTCCGGTCAGGCGGGAACGGTGGTAACGCTGTTTGGCGCAAACTTCGGGGGGGCGACCGATGTGCAGCTGGGAGGGGTCAGCCTTGCCGGCTTCACCATCGCGACGACAAACCGCATCACCGTAACCGTGCCGGACGGCGCACCCAGCGGCCGCTGGAAAGTCGTCACACCTGGAGGGACCGCAGAGAGCGCCTCGACCTTCACCAGCATTGGAAAGCTCCCGATCCTGGGTGACTTCACCCCGAAACTCGGTCCGGTCGGCACCGTCGTCACGTTGACCGGCATCAATCTCGCGACCGCGACCAAGGTGGAGTTCAACGGAGTGAACGCGACCTTCACCGTCACCGGGACCTCGCTGCAGGCAACCGTCCCCGTCGGCGCCACCACCGGCCCCATTCGCGTCACGAATCCCGCCGGTCAAGGGGTGACCGCCACGAGCTTCGCGGTCGGGACCACGGCGGACTTGCGCGTGACCCTCACCCCCTCGGTGAATCCTCCCCTGGCCTACAGCGCGCTCAACTTCGGGCTTCGAGTGGTCAGCCGCGGCACGCTTCCGGCGTTGAACAGCAAGGTGATTCTCACCCTGCCTGAGGGGGCGACCTTTGTGTCCGCCACTGGGGCTTCGGATTTCGACGTGGTGGGTCGCAAGGTGACCCTCCGCCCCGGATCCTTGGACCCCAACGCCATCTTCAGCGGGTCGGTGCGCGTCCAGCTCGGTGCCCCAGGTTCCCTCACTGCGACTCTGGAGGCCGCCAGCGACACCCCGGAAGCCACCCCCGCCGACAACACCGCCGTAGTCACGCTGACCTCAGCGCTGCCGCAGCTCACTTTGGAGGCGCTCAGCTCCAGCCTGCTCAATCTGCAATGGTCCGCCCTGGCCACCGCCTTTGCTCTCGAAGCCTCGCCCTTGCCGGCTCCGGCCGCCTGGACCCCGGTGACCAACGCGGTGACCGACGACGGCACCACGCGACAGCTGATCCTGGAAATCCCCGCGGCCAGCGCGACCTCGGCGGTCTACCGGCTGCGCCTGA
>JANXMD010000207.1 GCA_025354845.1 Verrucomicrobiota bacterium
GTCCACAAGCTCCAGAAGGCCGTCCGCAACGCGGATTACAACGTTTTCAAAGACTACTCCAAGCAGGTCAACGAGCAGTTCAAGAACTGGGCCACGCTCCGCGGCCTGCTGGACTTCAAGCCGTCGCAGGCCATCCCCATCGAAGAGGTGGAATCGGTCGAATCGATCGTGCATCGCTTCAAGACCGGCGCGATGAGCTACGGGTCGATTTCGAGCGAGGCGCACGAGGCGCTGGCCATCGCCATGAACCGCCTGGGTGGCAAGTCGAACACCGGCGAAGGAGGCGAGGATCCAGCGCGGTACGTCCCGATGCCGAACGGCGATTCCAAGAATTCCGCGATCAAGCAGGTGGCCTCCGGCCGCTTTGGCGTGACCAGCCTCTACCTGGTCAATGCGAAGGAACTGCAGATCAAGATGGCGCAGGGTGCCAAGCCTGGTGAGGGGGGACAGTTGCCCGGCGGCAAGGTCTATCCTTGGGTCGCGAAGGTGCGTCACTCGACCCCGGGCGTGGGACTCATCTCCCCGCCGCCGCATCACGACATCTATTCGATCGAGGATCTCGCCGAGCTGATCCACGACCTCAAGAACGCCAACGTCCATGCCCGCATCAGTGTGAAGCTGGTGTCGGAGGTGGGCGTGGGCACCATCGCCGCTGGCGTGGCTAAGGCGCACGCGGATGTGGTGCTGATCTCGGGCTTCGATGGCGGCACGGGTGCGTCACCGCAAACGTCGATCAAGCACGCGGGCATCCCCTGGGAGCTCGGCCTCGCCGAAACCCACCAGACGCTCGTCCTGAACAACCTCCGGTCCCGCATCGTGGTGGAAACTGACGGTCAACTAAAGACCGGCCGGGATGTCGTGATCGCCGCACTGCTTGGCGCCGAGGAATTCGGCTTCGCCACCGCGCCCCTGGTCGCCCTCGGGTGCATTATGATGCGCGTCTGCCACCTGAACACCTGCCCGGTGGGCGTGGCCACCCAGGATCCCGAGCTGCGCAAGCGCTTCACCGGCGACCCACAGCACGCCGTGAACTTCATGCGCTTCATCGCCATGGAAGTCCGCGAGATCATGGCGTCGCTCGGCTTCCGCTCCATCACCGAGATGGTCGGCCGCACCGACCGCCTGGAGCCCCGCAAGGCTGTGGAGCATTGGAAGGCGCGGGGCGTGGACTTCAGCAAGATCCTCTACCAGCCGGATGCGGGTCCCGAAGTGGGCCGCTTCTGCCAGATGACGCAGGATCACGGGATCCAGCGCTCGATGGACATCACCCAGCTGCTCGAGCTCTGCAAGCCGGCGATCGAGCGCAAGGAACCGGTCAAGTCGACCCTGCCGATCCGCAACGTGAACCGTGTGGTGGGCACCATCACTGGCAGTGAAGTGACCCGCCGCCATGGTGCCGCCGGTCTGCCGGAGGATACCATCCAGTTGACCTTCCAGGGCAGTGCCGGTCAGAGCTTCGGTGCGTTCATGCCGAAGGGAATGACCTTCACGCTCGAGGGCGATGCCAACGACTACCTCGGCAAAGGCCTGTCGGGCGGCAAGATCATCCTGCGCCCGCCCGAGGGCTCCACCTTCCGTGCGGAGAACAACATGATCACTGGCAACGTGGCGCTGTATGGCGCGACGGCCGGCGAGGTGTACATCCGGGGCATGGCTGGGGAACGCTTCTGTGTCCGCAACTCGGGTGTTACCGCCGTGGTTGAAGCCGTGGGAGACCACGGTTGCGAGTACATGACCGGTGGAAAGGTGGTCATCCTCGGTCCGACGGGCCGCAATTTTGCCGCCGGCATGTCGGGTGGTGTGGCGTATGTCCTCGACGAAAAGGGCGATTTCGCTACTCGGTGCAACCCGCAGCTGGTCGGGCTCGAGAAACCCGATGCCGCCGACCTGGACGATCTCCGCAACATCATCGGCAATCACGCCATCAACACGCGTAGCAGCCGCGCCTCGGCGATCCTCGCCGACTGGGAGCGTTATTCGGCCAAGTTCGTCAAGGTGATGCCGAAGGACTACAAGCGCGTGCTGCAGGCCATCCAGAAGGCCCAGGACGACGGCCTCACGGGGGATGACGCGCTGAACGCGGCGTTCCAAGCCAACTCGAAAGACGCCGCGCGCGCGGGCGGCGGTTGATCCCTTGTCGCTCCAGCACCCCAAGCACCTAACTGCCCCTTACGACCTCGAACGAGACTGAGACATGGGAAAACCCACTGGATTCCTCGAATTTGCCCGTGAACTGCCGCTGGATCGCAGCGCGCTGAAACGCATCCAAGACTGGAATGAGTTTCATGAGCACATGGACGACGCCAAGTTGCGCGAGCAGGCATCGCGCTGCATGGACTGCGGCATTCCGTTCTGCCACAGCGGCACCCTGGTCAGTGGAATGGCCAGCGGCTGCCCGGTCAACAACCTGATCCCGGAGTGGAACGACCTCGTATACCGCGGTCTGTGGCAGGAGGCGTTGGAGCGTCTGCACAAGACGAACAATTTCCCCGAGTTCACCGGACGGGTGTGTCCTGCTCCGTGCGAGGGCTCGTGCGTGTTGGGCATCAACGCCCCGCCGGTCACCATCAAGAACATCGAGTGCACCATCATCGACACCGCCTGGGAAAAGGGCTGGGTCACGCCGCAGCCGCCCAAAAAGCGGACCGACAAGAAGGTGGCGGTGGTCGGTTCTGGCCCCGCTGGCCTTTCCGCCGCGGCGCAGCTCAACCGCGCCGGGCACTGGGTCACCGTGTTTGAGCGCGCCGACCGTCCTGGCGGCTTGCTCATGTATGGCATTCCCAACATGAAGCTCGACAAGGAGCAGGTGGTGTTGCGCCGTCTGCGCCAAATGGAACGCGAGGGGGTGGCCTTCAAATGCAACTGCGAGGTTGGGAAGGACGTCACGTCCCAGCAGTTGCTTGAAGAGTACGACGCCGTGGTCCTGTGCACCGGCGCCACCAAGCCGCGCGATCTGCCCATCGAGGGGCGTTCGTCGAAGGGAGTTCATTTCGCCATGGAATTCCTCCATGGCAATACCAAGGCGCTGCTCGACAAAACCGCTCCGACAATTTCGGCGGAAGGGAAGGATGTGGTCATCATCGGCGGTGGCGACACCGGCACCGACTGTGTGGGCACTTCGCTCCGTCACGGCTGCCGCAGCTTGGTGCAGGTAGAAATCTTGCCCAAGCCCCCTGAGAGCCGCGCCAAGGACAATCCCTGGCCGGAGTGGCCCAAGACCTACAAGATGGACTACGGTCAGGAGGAGGCCGCAGCCAAGGATGGCGCCGATCCCCGGGTGTATCTCACCACGGCCAAGAAGTTCCTTACCGACGACCAGGGTCGCGTGTCAGGTGTGCACCTGGTGGAGATCAAGTGGGAGAGGAACGAAAAGGGTCAGTTCACCCCGGTCGACATCCCGGGCACCGATCGCGTTGTTCCGGCGCAACTGGTGCTCCTGGCGATGGGCTTCCTCGGACCTGAGCAGCCGCTCCTGGAAGCGCTCGGAGTCGAGCGTGATCCGCGTTCCAATGCCAAGGCTGAGCATGGACGCTTCGCTACCAACCATCCGAAGATCTTCGCCGCCGGCGACTGCCGCCGCGGCCAGAGCCTAGTGGTGTGGGCCTTCAACGAAGGACGCGGCGCTGCGCGTGAATGCGACCGCTTCCTGATGGGATCCACCTCGCTGCCTTGAATTCCGCTTAATCCGGTATGCGGTGTCAAAAGTGGAAGCTCAAAATTGGGTCACAAGCAGGTTGTCAGTCAGTCGCCCCTCCTGGTAGCGCGGGGCTCTGCCGAGCGGGTGCGTAGGCGGCAGGTGGGACGCCACGGGGCGAGATGAAGCGCGTCCGTCCGCCCGGCTCATCGGGAGATTCGCCCTACCTCAGAAATCGGGGTGTGGGCTGAGGCAGGCTACGGGCTGCTGACCCGGGTGCGGAAGAAATACTGTTGCAGGCTGCGTAGCGGCGTTTGAGCGCGCACGACGACCTGTTCGGTCCCATCCCCGAGAGCCACCGGGTCGCCACTCTGCACGAACCGACGCGGATCTTCCGGTGTCGCCTGAAGCGGTAGGATCTGGACGGTCAGGGCGGGTCGAGGGAAGGCGAGGTCAATCCATCGACTTGCGGCACTCAACAAAGAGGAAGATGAGCCCACAGAACAGAATCAGCAGCAGCAGGGCTCGGAACCACATTTTCTTGTGCAGACCGGTGATCCAGTCGCCCAGGGTTGGCATGTTTTGCCGGCATCGCGGGCACCGATTTTGGTCGGATGGAATCAGACTATGGCAATGGGGACACTCGATCTGCATGGGCACGGACCGTATAACTGCTACGTATCAACACGTAGTCGCGCAAAGTGGTTGCGAGCAGTGTGCGGACACCGCTGCGACAAATCACGCACGCAATTTCATTGCGACGTGTTTCTTTTCGAGACCCTGGATGGGTTTGCAAAAAAACCCCTTCGGTCAAAACCGAAGGGGTCTTCAGCAGTTGGTGCGCACGGCAGGACTTGAACCTGCACGCCTTACGGCACTACCACCTCAAAGTAGCGCGTCTGCCAATTCCGCCACGTGCGCAACTGCGGGGTGACCGAAGTCACCGTAAACTCAATCCGACTGAAAGCTTTGATGGTCGGGGCGGTGAGAATTGAACTCACGACCTCCTGGACCCGAACCAGGCGCGCTACCAGGCTACGCTACGCCCCGAACCAAAAAGCGGGGCGCAAGATCGTTAACTGCGGGGGGGTTGGCAACCGGATTCTTTAAAAATCGGTGCTGTGCACCTCTTCAGCCAACCAGCGTGGCCGCGGCACTCTCGGATTCGACCCATTTCCCATGTTCGCGGATCAGGTCCACGAGCCGGTCCACCGCCTCGTCCTCGGGGATGTTGAACTTCACCGCCTTCTTCCCAACATAGAGATTGATCTTGTTGGGTGCGCCGCCGACGTAGCCGAAGTCGGCATCCGCCATTTCGCCAGGGCCATTCACGATGCATCCCATGATGGCAATCTTCACGCCCTTGAGATGGTCGGTGCGGGCCTTGATGCGCGCGGTGACTGTCTGGAGATTGAACAACGTTCGCCCGCAGCTGGGGCAGGCAACGTAGTCCGTTTTGAACGAGCGGCAGCCGGCGGCCTGGAGGACGTTGAATGCCAGTCGCAGTGAGGCGCCGGCGCCGGGCTCTCCGCGCACCAGGATCGCGTCGCCCACACCGTCGGCGAGCAGGGCGCCGAGGTTCACCGCCGCGCGCAGTAGGGCGATCTCGGGCGGAAGGGGCACGGTCGGGACGATGAGGCAGTCCTTGAGCAGGATTGGATTCCGTCGACCCAATCGCTGAAGCTCGATGGCCAGCAGGCGGAAGGCGGCGACCGGAGGCAGGGCGACGCCGTCGCTCACGGTGACCAGCTGCTTTTCACAATGGATCTGCTCAACCGTCAGGGGCGACGTCGGGTCAACTTCGAGAACGATCAGGTCCTCGTAAATGCCTTCAGGGCGAACGTCCGCCTTCGCCGCGATCCGCGGGGCGACGGAATCGTTCACCGCCCGTGTGACCACAACCCGAACCGTCTGCTCGCCACCGGCGCGGACGGCACCGAGATCTACCTCCGCGGAGTCGCGACGTTTGTAATTGAAGGGATCCCAGGGCAGGGGCCGATCGGCAATCTTGGCGACGGATTGGGCGAGTCCGGGGATCTCTCCGAGCAGGTCGTTGCACACCGCGATCTCTCGCGGGCTGTCCTCGGTGAGACTGACGCGAATGGTATCGCCAATGCCGTCCGTGAGCAGCGATCCGATGCCGATGGCCGACTTGATGCGGCCGTCTTCCCCCTCGCCGGCTTCGGTCACACCGAGATGAAGGGGGTAGTTCCAGTCGGATCCCTCCTGCTCCAAGCGGGCGGCGAGGAGGCGGTAGCATTCGATCATGACCTTCGGATTCGACGACTTCATCGAAAACACGAAGTTGTGAAAGTCGTTCTTGCGGCAGATCCGGGCGAACTCCAGCGCGCTCTCCACCATGCCGAGGGGCGAATCGCCGTACCGGTTCATGATGCGGTCGCTGAGCGAACCATGGTTGGTGCCGATGCGCAGGGCGCGGCCGAGGCGTCGGGCCTCGATCACCAGCGGCGTGAAGGCTTCTTCCACGCGGGCGAGTTCCGCGCCGTAGCTGTCGTCGTCGTATTCCTTCACCGCGAACTTCTTCTTGTCCGCGTAATTGCCGGGGTTGACCCGGACTTTCTCCACCCACTTCACGGCTTCCATGGCCGCATCGGGCTTGAAATGGATGTCGGCGACGATGGGCACCAGGCAGCCAAGAGTCCGGAGCTCGCGGACGATGTTTTCGAGATTCGCCGCATCCTTCACCGTGGGGGCCGTGATGCGCACGATCTGACAGCCGACTGCCACCAGATCCAGGGTCTGCTGCACGCAGGCCGCCGTGTCCATGGTGTCACAGGTCAGCATCGACTGCCGCACCAACGGGTGATGGCCGCCGATGATCACCCCGCCGCGGGCGGGATCGCCCACCGTCACTTCACGGGTGG
>JANXMD010000250.1 GCA_025354845.1 Verrucomicrobiota bacterium
TCTGCGATCCGCAAGCGAACCCCACCGCGGGCGCCCGGCGCGACCCACGCGAACGAAGGCGGCGCAACGCGGGCAATGGAAACCCGGAGGTCCGGGCTTCCCGCGACGAGTTGCCCCCCTGTGCTGCCGATCCGCAGCGTAAACTCCACCGGACCGTTCGCGGCCGAATCCGGAATCGCCGTCACGAGGGTCGGGTCGGGCGCAGGATTGTAGTTGGCGTCGAAGCGCGGGATCGCGATTTCGCTTCCGACGTCGAAATGCATCCAGAGCCGGTTTGTAGTGATCCCCCCGACGAGGAAATCTGCACCGGGCTGCGCCGTGCCGGTGACGATGTCGATCGCGACGCTTCGCGAGATCCTGAGATCTCCGTCCCGGACCAATCGGGCGACGGTGGCGGTGGCTCCGGGCGGCACCATGGCGGACTCCCGGTCCCAATGGACGGAGCTTTCGTCGTCGGCAATCGACACCCCGGCGAACGGATTGCCCGCGAAGACGCCGTTGGCCCCGGCATCCAGAAGCCAAATGCCAAAACTCCGGGTCCCGTCCGCAATGGAGTTGTTGAGAATCGTTGCCTGGATGGTTGCCAGCGTCTGACCGGGTTCGAAATGGAGGATTCCCGGAGTCACCGAGTAGTCGGTTCCCAGGACCGCGCCGGCATCCTGCGACACAAAGCGAACATCCACGGGGAGCGAAAGATTGCCCGAGCGCTCAACCGGGATGTCAACCGTGCCGGCCTGCTCGGACGTCGCTATCCCCGCGGACCGAAACCGAATCCAGGCGAGGTCCGCGGGCAAGCGCGAAAAGTAAACATTGTCGATGGCAGCAGATTCGTCGGTAAGTCCCGAGGTGTTGAACTTCGCTTCGAGCACCGGCGCCACGTTCATCGCATTCACGCGAACGCGGTAGAACGTCGTCCCGAGTATGAGGCTCGAGTAAGTCGGAGAAGGGACAGTCCCGATCGCGCCGAGTCGCGGGTCGAACTCCGGTCCCCCGGGCCTGCCGGGATACGGCTGGGGGAAATAAGATCCCCACGAAATCTCGTCATTGTTGCTGAAACTCGCGTCAAAGACCGTCGCCCCATCAAGCGTCGCAGTGAATCGATCGAAACCGTATCTACCGCTCAACCCGTCCCAACTACCGACGGCGTGGACATCAAAGCCAAAAACGATGTCTCCCCAAGGCGCCGAATTCGTGATGCGGAGGACGACGCCCTGCACGGGCACCCCAAATGCATAGTCCGCCCCATTCGAGCGGGGGGGACGGGGCTGCCAAACCGGATTGGAAGGGCCGTTGAAGTCGTCGCGGAAGAGGTTTGTGCCGACGACATGGATCGTGATGGGAGCGCTCGGCGCAACACCGAACGCATTGCTAACGGTTCCAACGAGGACCCCAGTAAAATCTGGGGTCTTCACAGGAATCCACGGAGCCAATCGCGAAATCTGATCGATGTGCACCCCGTCCAGGGTCCAAATGCAGTTAATCGGCGGGGCTCCCGCAACGACGAGAGGCACGTCGACCGGGGCACCGGCGAGCACATTCAGCAGCTGCGCCTGCCCGAGGATCCGAGGCGGGTTAGTGGAGGAACCAGGGATATAGGTCGTGGCCGAGGCAATCCCAAACGCATTTGAAACCTGAAGGACGAACGTGCCGCCGAAACGCGGCGAGGAGTTGGAAAGTACCAATGTCGGATTCGACTGCCCCTCCAGTCGCAGCAGATTCGTGCCGTTCTTTTGGTACCATTGGAACGAAAATGGTGACGCGCCATCGATGGTCGGAGGGCCAATCGTCAGCGAAGTTCCCGCGGGCACCGTCGCCGACGCAGGAATACCGGAAATCCGGGCACGCCCTGGCACGAATGAAATAGTCGCGACGGCGGTCGTCGCGGATCCTGCGCTGTTCCATGCGACGAGTTGGTAGGCACCGGCATCCGACAAGGGATCGCCCAACAACCGGAGTGGGACGGAATTGGACCCTTGGAGCACGCTGCCGTTCTTAGACCATTGAAAATAGAGCGGCTGCGTGCCGAAAAACGCTGGATCAAGGGTAACGCCCGTCTGGGATGGATACACCCCACCAACCGGGTCCGAGGCGACCGCCGGCGGCGTCGCGGGTCCAAGACGGCGGTAGATCAGCGACGCCATAACCGGATCGGTCGGAAAGCGATCCAACCACCGGCCGGTGCGTGCGTCGAAACGAAGCACGCCGAATTCGTCACCAACATACAAGACGCCGTCTTCGCCGATGCATAGCGCGGAAGGAGTTCCCATCCCGCCCGTTCCTCCGGGCACGAGGATGCCGTCGTAGTTCGCGCTGCCGGCCGCGAACCGGTGTATCGCTCCACCCGAAACACCATCGGCCGCCAGGATGACACCATCCGGCCGACGGTCGATCGCCACCATTCGCGCCAACCCGCGGCGCGTGGCCGATTCGGACGACCCAAGGTATGCGGCATCGCCGGCTCGGAAGAACCGGATTGTGCCGTCGCCCGCGCTGCTCATCATCAGGGTTCCGTCGGGGGCAATCTTGATGCACTCAGGATCCGAGATACCAGCGAGAATCACGGCATTCCGATTCTCGAAGCCGAAGCTGGGTAGCAACGGATTCAGCAGCAGGGGTCGAAGCAGGAACTTGTCAGCAAAGTAGAGGTTGCCATCCTGGCCCCAGGTGAAGGCGAGGTAGTACCGGTCCAGTAGCGATACGATATTGATCGGCCCAAAAGGCCCCGCGTCCAGATCGATCGCATAGATCAAGCCATCGGACCGCCCACAAAGATAGACCCGGCCGTCCGGCCCAATTGTCATATTGCCGCTGGTAATGCTCCCCATCGAGAACGGGGAACCGATCGCGGTGCCGGTACTGGCACTGATCCGCCCAACGTTGTCGATGTCGACATGGGTCCGGATGACCAGAGCGGCGTCGGGCGCATCCGTCACGACGACGCCCGCGCGACGCGACTCGACGGTGCCATCGACGTTGGACACGCGCGCGGAGTAGCCCGCTGTATCCAGGGGTCGGACGCTCGGTAGGATCAAATCGCGCTGGGTGGCACCCGGGATCGCAATGCCCGCGCGGTACCACTGGTACGAGACGTCTGAACCCGTCGCGTCGATCGAAAGAGTCGCGGATGCGCCCGGGTGGACGCGCATCGGCGATGGTTGGCTAATGATGTCCGGTGGACCGGCGACGACGCGGCCGACGGCGAACGCAAGGAGTAGGGCCGGGAAGAAAATGCGTGCGATCATTGGAATCAAGACTTGGCAGCAGTGACGAAAGTCAAAGCAAGCCCGCCGGGTGCGGAGCGAACGATTTGCCTAAACGAAAAAAACGGAAGTTGAGATAGGTGTTTCATGCTGTGCCCACTTTAGTCCGTAGCGTCCTGAATCGGACCCTCCCTGCCGCCTCTGATGATCTTCGGAAACAAGGCGACTGGCCAAACGGTATGTCAAATGTATCCGTCTGGGGAAGGACGGCTACCCGAGCAATCTCGCCGTGGTAGCGTGGCCGGGTGTCAGTGAGCGCGGGCAGCTTTCCAGGCGGAGGGAGTCAGCTCAGCCACCCGGGTGA